>JAZKXQ010000345.1:0-14799 GCA_045611725.1 Oscillospiraceae bacterium | reverse complement strand
CCAGGGTTGAAAGACAACTATAAAAAACAATCAAAATTATGGGATCACATGACATCTTTGCGTGGTGTTCGTAAAGATACAGGTGGTGTTACATTGACAGAAGGTATCGAATACTCAATGAACGGCCAATATATCCGTTATACTGGTGCTGATTCATGGGGCACACTACCATCCAATCCATTCTTGACACGTGCACAATATCTACGCCGTCAAGCAGCAGCTACAATCGTTGCAACTCGTACAGAAGAATTGGCAAAAACTGATGCAGTTACCAATGAAGACGAAATTGCACGTAAAGTTATGAACGCAGGTAAAACAATTGCCAACGGTTTGTGTGGTGACTTGTATTCTGACGGTTCTCAAACAAACCAAATGGACGGTTTGCAAAAAATCGTTGCTGATGCATCTGGTGTAACTGTTGGTGGTATCGATCCAACACAAACAGGTAACGGCTTCTGGGAAAACTATCGTGCAAACATTGCAGCAAATGCTTCTGTTATCGATGCTATGGAAGATGCTTTCTTGGGTACTTCTCGTAACAACGATAAAATTGACTATATCGTAGCTGACAATGGCTTGTTCAAACGTTATTTCTCAGCATTGCAAGCACAACAACGTTTCGTAGACACATCAAAAGCTTCTGGTGGGTTCATGGAATTGGATTTCAACGGTGTTCCAGTTGTATTTGACCAAGCTATGGCTTCTACAACAGGTATGGGCGGTGAAATCCCAGCAAAACACATGTACTTCATCAACACAGATAGCATCTTCGTACGTCCACACGTTGATTGCGAAATGAAAAAACGTGAAAAAGTAAATTCATTCAACTCTGACGTTTATTCAACAGCAATCTTATGGGCTGGTGCTACAACTTGCAATGGCCGTGCATTCAACGGTGTTGTTGTTACAGCATAATATATAATAAGCCGAAGATATAGAGAGATTTGACTTATCCCCCCTCTGGTTTTTCTGGAGGGGTTTTTTTTATTTTTCGATACTTAATAAGAGATGCAGGAAGTAAATGAGTATTGGCATTATTTTCTGCAGAGGAGACGTTAATCAAGACCACAAAAGATCAAATCTCCAAACAATAACCATACCTGTAGGAGATTTCTTGCAGGTATTTTTTTTCTTATAAGTGAGTTCTATATATCATGAAAATAGTATTTAATCAACCTATTACAGAAATAAAACCAAACACAGCAAGTAAGACTATAAAATATAAAGTAAAACAAAAAAATAAGTCTACTGCTGAGTCTCTCAAACATAAAGAAAAACAACCTATAGATTTATTTCCAGAGACTATAAATCAAGATTATCCTGAAATATGGGAAATGTTTGGAGAAGAACCAAAAGTATAACAAAAAAAGATACTTAATAAGTGTATAAGAATAATTATAACAATGAGGAAATAAAATATGTCTCAGATCACATTACCTTGGAGTATGGTATCAGATACAACAAATAACATCAAGGCCAATGGTGTACACGTAGATGATAACTTCAGCACTCTATTGGATGGTGTAAATGCCAAGTTCAGTCTTGATGGTTCTGATCCTATGCAAGCTGATTTGGACATGAACACTCACAAAATTACTCACTTGGTAGCAGGAACTCAAAACGGTGACGCTGTAAATAAAAAACAACTTGATGATGCTATTGCAGATATTGGTTTGGCATCAACATCTCGTACTGGTGTTGTTCAAATTGGTTCAAATGTCGATGTAGATGCAAATGGTGTTATTTCTGTTCCAGACGCTACAACATCAGAAAAAGGCGTAGTCCAATTGGGTAGAACAAATACAATGGCAAATGCAGCAACAAAAGCGGTAAGAACTACAATAATTACAAACACTGTACCTACAACAGGAGAAGACGGTGTTATCTATTTTGTCTACGCTTTATAAGAAAATAAGGAAATGGTTCATGTCTATCAAAGTACCAATTGTAAGTAGTATGTGCAATGTACCCGCTGATTCATCACATGGGATTTATACTTTTATAGAAGGTACAAAACGTCCAATTGGTGCTGTATATTCTCAAACAGAAGGAACAATGAGAAAATTGTGGCCTGATGATAATCCAACACCAAGCCCTACAGTTGAATATAACAGCCCAGGTACATATAACATAACTCTCGCTCCTGGATATTATAAATTTACTATTCAAGGTGCTGGAGGCGGTGGAGCAGCTGGATATACAAACCAATCTTATTCTGCAGCAGCCGGTGGTGGCGGTGCAGCTTATGGTACTTTTGAATTATTATTGAATGTACAGGAAACTTTCGTATTTACATGCGGAGGTGGTGGATCTCCATATAATGTTTGGGGCCAAAATAGAGCTGGTGGTTCTGGTGGTACCGGTGGTCAAACAAAATTATATTCCAACTTACGTGGTGATTTTATTGTATTGAATGGTGGTACAGGCGGATACGCTTTTACAGCAAATGGAAATGATCACATAGGTCCTTCAGCAACAGCAGGACAAGCAGGTAGTTATTCAGTAAATTTACCAGCAGGAACCACACAAAGCTTTTCTTCAGCAACAAATGGTACAACACAAACAAGAAGTTCATATGCTGCTCAATCAGTAGGATATGGTGGTACAATTCATGGTGGTATAGCAAAAGCCGGTCCTATTCCTGGTCAAGGTAGTACATGTTCTTCTGAAGCAGTAGCTGGTGGAAATGGTTATTTGAAGATCGAACCAGCTGTGCAATATATATACACTTCTCCAATTGAAACTTCTATTACATTACAACCTGGTACTTATTACTTTGAAATCGTAGGAGGAGGCGGTGGTGGACTTGGTGTTACTGGTGCTTCAAAATATGCTTATGGTAATGGTGGTGCCGCTGCTTCTGGTTATGGTTATTTTACGGTTGATACAGCTGGTACTTATAATATTAAAGTCGGGTCTGCTGGTGCTGGTAACTCTGCTTCGGCTGGTGTTACTTCAACTGGTACACATACTTCAGGAAATGGTGCAGAATCTTATATAAAACGTGCATCAGATAATTTCAATATCGTAACATGTGGCGGTGGTACTGGTGTTTCTTGGCACTATGACGGAGACCAATCAGGTGGTGAATACTTTGTTTACTACGGTACAGGTGGCACATATTCTACGAGCCTATCTGGAAATTATACTTTGGCAAATGGTGCAAACGGATCTGGTACTTATTCAGGTGGTGATTATGAATTCAACTTCCCAAACAACCCACCAGTATATTTCTCAGTATATGGTATAGGTGGTTATGGAAGACGTTTATATGGAACAAGCACAACATCATCAGAAGAACATAATGGCCATGCTGGTGTAAATGGTATGTTGAAGATCTATAAATATGCATAAAGAAGGTGGATGAAATGAGAAAACATAAGAAAAGCTTGAAGAAATGTGTAAAACGTTGTTGGCATCTTGTTTTCCTTTTTATACCAAATCTTATTTCGCTATATCAGGTTTTTTATATAGCAAAAACGAAAAATATAAATGTACATGCAATCTATCAAAGCTCAATAGTTCTTTTGGTAAGTATTACAATAGCTACTTTATACACAATTTATCTATTTACTCAGAACGATAAGTTGAATTATAGAGGGAAAAAATAAAATGATTATTGAAACACAAAATGCTTTTAATTATGTTCTATATATAGTGATTGCTGTGTTGGGTGGTGCTGTAAGAGTATTGGCCAAAAAAGATAAAAATGGCGATTACGTAAAACCAAAAGGGTGGAATTTCGTAGGTGGTTGTATAACTTCTGGATTTGTAGGTATAATTCTTCTTTATGCTTGCGAATATTTGAATTTATCTTCTTCAGCTACAGGAATGATAGTTGGATGTGGAGCTTTTATTGGAACTGACCTTATCCAAATAGCTTTCGAAAAATTACAAAAATGGGTCGATAAAAAAATAGAAACAATATAATTAAATACAAACAAGCACTCAGAGTTTAAGGAGCTTATTTATGTCAGACTTACAATCCGGAACATTATCAATCAGAGGTAGAGCTTATAGACCATTACATGCTACTTATTTGGCATCTGTATGGGCTACTCAAAACCCAACACTACAACGTGGAGAAATCGGTGTAGAACAAGATACATTATTATTCAAAGTCGGTAATGGTGTAGATAAATGGAATGACTTGGGATATGCAACAGGTAGTCCTGGTCCACAAGGTCCTCAGGGTATTCAAGGTGAGCAGGGACCAAAAGGAGACACTGGTGATACTGGTCCATCTTTCTCATCTGTAGCAACAATTTATAGTGAATTGAATCCATTACCACCTTTTGCTTCAACACCAGCAAATACAGGTTATTATTATCAACATGCAAATGGTGTATATGATGTTTATATTCACTTGGAAGGTCAATCTGATTGGTTTATTATTACAAATTGGGGTGGTTTGAAGGGTGATACAGGTGCTCAAGGACCTCAAGGTATCCAAGGTATTCAAGGTGAAACAGGTGCCCCAGGTCAAACTGGTCCTCAAGGTGCTACAGGTCCACAAGGCCCAAAAGGTGATAATGCTATAAGCTTCAATACACAACCAGGTATTTATTCAGCTTCAAATCCATTACCTTCATTCGCTTCTGCTTCTGTGAATGATGCTTATCTGTTCTTGAACGCTGATGATACATACAGTCTTTATGCAAAATGTGCTGGTGGTACTGATTGGACTGTAATCAATAATTATGGAGGGACTCAAGGGCCACAAGGAGAACAAGGCCCACAAGGTGATACAGGTTACTACTTTATTCCTTCAGTAAATGCTGCAGGCGATTTATCTTGGACAAATAATGGTGGTTTACCAAATCCTCAAACTCAAAACATCAAAGGACCTCAAGGTGAACAAGGACCTCAGGGGCCACAAGGACCATTGGGAACAAACGCACCAATTGTAACTACAATATCTGCTTCTTCAACTGATTTGGAAGTATGTAGTGCAAAATGTGTATATGATGCAGTAGGTTATATCGAAGGTTTATTGTCACAAATATAATAGGAGTCCTCAATGGGAACAGTAAGACAAGAAGTAGCAAGAATTGAGGCAAATGTTGCAAACGCTTATGCTGCTGCCGCTATAAAAGGTGCCTCTCTTCCAGCATCAGAAACTATAGCGAATTTGGCTTCAACTATAAATTCTATAAGTTCTCAATCGGATACAAACAATTCTTTATGTAATTATAAAGTTGATTTATCTGAAGTTACTTGTGGTGGTGGGTGTGTGCAAAATAATACACCAACACCATCTCAGCCATCAAATGTAATATGTAATAATGGTGAGATAAGGTTTAATAAACGTAATTCTCTACCGGTTGGTTATACTGAATTATCTTATTTGGAATCTACAGGTACACAAGCAATTCTCACAGATTATCAACCATTGGGTACCGATACTATTGAAGTAGATTATAAACTTACAAACCTTTCCCAGGGTGGTGATAAATTTATTATAGGTTCAAGACCAAACTCATCAGCTGAAAATGTTGGTTTTTGGGTTGAAACTTATGGTGCTACAAATACTTGGTATGTAAGATATGGCTCTCCTGCTTCTGTGAATGATCCATATCAAAACAGTGATGAAAGTGGAACATTTTCTGTAACAAAAAATGTTTTCAAAATAAATGGTGTGACAAGACTTACTCCTACTTATGAAGGTGACCCTACTTATCCTATGTCCATATTTGCCAGAAGAAACAGGGATAATACAGTTTGGGCAGGTGCATATGTTCAAATTTCAAATGTAAGAGTATATGGAAGCGATAACGCATTGAAACACAATTATGTACCAGCAAAACGTTCAGATAATGTTGTAGGTATGTATGATACTGTTACAGGTTCTTTCTTTACAAATCAAGGATCAGGAAACTTCATTGCAGGCCAAGAATTACAGAGAATACCTGATAGTTTTGATGTTTTGGATTATATATACTTTCATGGAATTCAAGGCAATGTTACTTCTGGTATTGGGCCATTTATTGATACAGGTTTGAATTTCAATAACAAAACAGATCCTGATTTTACTATACATGATTGGAGAGATTTAAAAATTGAAGCTGATGCAAAAGTGTTCAATAGAAGTCTTGTAGGCCCAATTTATAGTCAAAGATATTGCACAGGAACCAATCCAATCACAATAGATGGTGTAGTATATAATGTTGAACAGTGGAGTGATAGATTTGGTCATAGTATGGGGTTATCAAATACCGATTATTTATCTTCTTCTACATATAGCAATCATAATTATACATCTACAAATATAAACCCTGAACACAGATGCATATTTATAAATGATATTAAAAATCAACATACTTCTATTTATGATACTGAAGATGAAGATTATTTACTTTATACATCAACAACAGTAACACAAATATCTGTAAGTGAATCAGAAACAGGTAGAATTGCATTATTTGTTGGTGGTATACCAGATGATGGGAATTATTTTACTGGTGGTAGACTTGAAATGAATTTATATAGTTTCAAGGTTACAAAAATATCTGACACTGATGGTGAATCTATTCTTTTTGATGGTATACCTGTAATGGAATATAACACTGGTAAATGTGGATTATTTGATAGAATTTCTGGTAATTTCTTTCCAAAGACAGTTTCTATCTATCCATCATACACAACTCCAACAGCAGAAGATATATCCCTACCAATAACAAAAGGTAATATAATCAATCCTATTTATAATGTGGTTGGAACACAAGAAGTTATAGAAGATATGAATAATAACACATCTTCTGTCTTAAATCTTCTTGCTCTTGATTCAACAGTTATAGATACACAAAAGTTGAAGGAAGGTATAATCAATCGTCAAGTTGGTATAAAAGTTTTGGATGGTACTGAAACTTGGGGATATACAAACCAAGGGACATATGGAAATTCAACTTTTGCAAGTACTGATGCTATAACTGATAGAGATTACACAAAGAGATTTGCATATTGTACACATTTCCAAAACACAGAATCAACATCAGATCTTGCAACAAATGGTAAAATGTTCTTGGGTGTTTCATCACAAAAGATCAATTTCTGCAATACAGGTTTTACCACTCCTGCTGATTTCGCTGATTGGTTGAAAGCACAATACAATGCTGGTACTCCTGTTATTATACTATATCCATTGACAAACGATTTTGATTTTTCTACAACACCTCAAAATAGTTTACAAATTACACCACTTACCCAAATATATGGAAGTGTAAGTAATTTGCCAATAGATACATATAAAAAAATAATAAACAATACAATAGATGTTACAAATAAATTTACAGGAATAGAAAGAATAAATAGTAACGCATTTTGGTATTTGTTGAATAATAATCCAAACGTAACAGGAGATTTATCTTTTACTTCTTTACGTACAGTTGAAAATATGCATTATTCTTTCAAATCAACAAACATAACCTCAGCTTCTTTCCCTGCTCTTGTTGATATATTACAAACACAGGCTTTCATGTCTTGTTTTGAAGATTGTAATTACCTTCAAACATTGTCATTTGGTGCATTACAATCTATATACGCACCAAGCGGAAGCAATAGAAGTGATATATTTTTCAAAATATGCTATACAACAAATCCAAATCCATCACTTACCGCTGTTTATTTTCCATTTTTGACTACAATAGGTGTAAATGTATCTTCTGCTTTTCAGAGTGCTTTTGGAAATCAAATAAATCTTACAACTGTAAATATGCCTTTATTGACTGGTATTTATTCTGATTATGTATTTCAAAATGCCTTCAGTGGATGTACTGGATTACAATCAATATCATTTCCATCTTTGACAACAATAACAAAAAGTAATGTTTTCACTGATGCATTTAATGGTTGTACTGGTCTTACAGAAATTCACTTCAAAGCATCTATACAGTCAACAATAGAAGCACAAACAGGCTATTCTTCAAGATGGGGTGCCTCAAACGCTACAATTTACTTTGATTTATAAGGATAGAAAATGAGTATTACAACAGAAATTCAAAGACTTCAAGATTGTGTAAGTAATGCATATTCAGCTTGTATAAGTAAAGGTGCAACAATACCACAAACAAGAAACTCAGCAAATCTACCCTCTACAATTCAAACTATATCTACAGCAGTGAGGGATAAAAACGAAATACCAAAATATGAACTTGAAACTATTTCTGGTGATTATTGTGCTGTTATAAATTCTGATATAACAGTTACAAATAAGTTTGATGATATAGATGAAATAAATAGTGGTTTTCAATATGCTTTTGACAGGGGGGAAAGAAATATACATGGTGACCTTATTTTTACAAAACTTAAAAATGTAACCGGGGATATGACAGAATGTTTTATGTATAATACGTTTGATGAAGGGACAACAATTTCTTTTCCAGCACTTGAAGAAATAAATACATCTTGGTATGGTGTATTTGATCATACAAAAAATGTTGATAATATTATATTTGGAGCTTTGAAAACAATAGATGGTGATATGCGTGCGGTTTTTGCCAATGCAAAATCTGTAAATAGCACACATTCATCTGTACAATTACCATTATTACAAACAATTGGACAATATGCGACATTTTCTCTGGCTTTTTCAAATTCAGGATTGACATCTATGAGTTTTCCATCGCTTACAACAATTCAAAACCTATATGCTTTCAAAAATGCTTTCATGATGTGTTCAGAAATGACAGAAATTCACTTCAAATCATCTATAAGAACCACAGTGGAAAGTATGGACGGTTATAGTTCAATGTTTGGAGCTTCAAACGCAACTATTTATTTTGACTTATAAAAACAAAGGAAAGAACAATGAAAATAAAAATTTCTTATATGGTAGAATTTGAAAACGGAACAGCTGCTTGGTTTGCTCCAGGTCGTGCTATTCCAGAAAAAGACGTAAAATCAAAAGAAGAAAGACCAATGTTATACGCAGATGAAGGTAAATTATTGAAAAATAAGAATACTGATGAAGTCTGTGAATGTGTTTGGTTGAAAGATACCACAGAAGAAGACTGGGAAGAAATTGAAAAAGAACAAGAAGAACCAGAAGAAAAATAGATACTTAATAATTGTACAATAGAAGAATCAGGTTTGTAAAATGAATAAAAATACAACATCCTACTGGTGCAAAGAATTTCGTAAAGTAAAGAATTCTCCTGCTTATCAAAAATGGCATAAACAGGCGGTAAGACTATCGAAAATGTACCGCAATCAAGCAGCAGAAGTAGAATCTGATGAATATAGCACCACTCGTAAAGCCAAATACAATCTTCTTTATAGAAACATCAAGGTAAAGATGCCTTATTTGGTACCATTTATTCCAACAGCAACAGTTACAAGACAAAATCAGGACTCTGATCCTATTGCTCGTTGCTCTTCAGAAATATTGGAAAGATCTTGTAACAAATTTATTGAAGAAGAATGTTTGAAGCAACAGTTGGATAAAGCCAAGTTGGACTCTGAATTATGTGGTATTGGCCAACTATGGGTAAATTACAGTTTGGATGTAGAAGATACAGAACTTGGACCTGTATTAAAGTCTGAAAACATTGATTTTGAGTACATCAATTGTTTTGATTATCTTCATAATGTTGCATCAAAAAGGGAAGAAATCACATGGGTAGCAAAAAGAGTAAGACTATCCAAGAGTGAATTCAAGAAGCGTTTTCCTGATGTTGATGCCTCCACAGTTCCTTTTACATCCAATACTGATTTACAATACTCTGCAGATGTTTGGAGTGAATTTGGTGTAGACAGCCGTGATAGAGGTGCTGATACTATATCTATTTGGGAAATCTGGGATAAATCCGATAAGAAAGTTTATTGCTTCGCTCCAGTTATGCAGTCTGGTGATTTATTGGAAGAAAAAGATTATCCATACGATATTGATTTCCCATGTGTACCAGAAGGGTTGATGTTTGATGAATTCAATGATAATCTTATTCCAACCCCACGCCATGCACAATGTTTGGATCAATATGAAAAAATCGATTATTTGACCAATGAAATATTTGAAGCTTTGGATCTTATAGGCGTTTATGGTGCTTATGATGAATCTTGTGAAGGCTTTGATAAAATATTCGATCCAGATAATAAAAACTCAATGGTAGCTATCAAAGATGCAGTAAAATATATTGAGAAAGGTGGTTTATCTGGTTGTTTGACTTTCTATGACCCAACAGCCGCTATCAATGTCATTACATCATTGAATACAGAAAGAGATTTATTGATCAAAGACGTTCAAGGTATTTTGGGTGTTTATGATGTATTGGAAGGGGAAACAAATCCTCAAGAAGCATATGGCACAAACAAACTGAAAGGGACATTTGGAACACAAAGATTACAAGAAGACCAATCAAAAGTTATCTTCTTCACACAGGAAATCTTGAAAATCGCATGTTCTATCATTTCTCAAATATTTGAACCAGAATCATTGATCAAAGTTTCTACAATTGATTATTCTTCTGAAGCTCCACAATTATTCTTACCAGCTATCCAACTATTGAAAGATAATGGTTTGAGAGATACACGTTTGGAAATATCCTCTGAAGAAGTAAAAGCATACACAGATGAATCATACAAACAAAGAATAGTTGAATTATGGAAGGTTGTATTTGAAATGTTGACTCAATCAGCTCAAATGATTCAAAGTATTCCAGAAATGGCTATTATCTGTAAGACTGCTTTGATGTCTACAGTGAGAGGTTACAGAGTCGGAAGAACAACTGAAAATCTATTGGAACAAGCTATTGATGCCGCTATAAGACAATATCAACAAAATCAAGCAAATAAAGGTCCATCAGTAGAAGATAAAATTGCTGAAGCTGAATTAACAAAGGCTCAAGCACAAGCACAAAAAGTTCAAGTTGATGCACAAAAAGCTGCTGCAGAACTACAATTGAAGGGAAGCAAAGACAATACTCAGAACCAAATTGAAGTAGCAAAACTGAATGCTCAAACACAAAAGCTTCAAGTTGAAAAAGAAAAACTACTGAAAGATATGGTTGTTGATGCAGAAGAATTGAAGCTTAAACAACAAGCAGAAGATAGAAAAGAACTTGAAACTGCAAACGAAATTGAGTTGGCTTGGTATGCAGCAAAAAATCCTGAAATACCATCAATTCCAACAATAGGTACAAGAGCATAATAGGAGAAATAAATGGGTGCAACACCATCAATGCCATACTATGATGAACGTAAGGCAGAACAGTCTCAAGAAAAAGTAAGAGAACAAGCCAGACAAGATCTCTATAGTAATTATGAATCTGGCCTTGGTGGATATTCTTGGGATCCTGAAACAAACACAATAAAAGTAAACTACAACCAAAATGATCAAAACAGACTTGCGTTGGTCAATTCTGGTATTTCAAACTTAAACATGAATCCTGACGAAGCAACAGAAACTTATTTTCAAAATGCTATGTCAAACATTCAACCAGAAATTGATAAATATAGAGCACAAACTTCAGCAGATTTGATCAATAAAGGTATTCCAATTGGTAGTAGAGCATATAATCAAGTACAAGAAGAAGTTGATAAGAACATTTCACAAGCTTTATCAAATGCATATGTGCAATCTCGTTCTCAAGCATTGTCTGATTTATCTTCTCAAATTGGTAATGTTGGTAATTTACAGTCTCAGATTTATCAACCACAAGCTTATGCAGGTATTGGTGCTACTGGATTACAAGATACGTATAATAATAAGTTCCAGTCTGAAATGGATGCTTACAATGCTCTTATGGGTACAAAGAACAGTAAAACATCTTCTATCTTGGGTGGTATAGGTACAGTGGCCGGTGGTGCAATTGGTGCTTATTTTGGAGGCCCAGCAGGTATGATGGCAGGTTCTTCAATAGGTGGTGCAGCAGGTCAAGCAGCAGGTAGTGCAATATCTTAATGGAGTAACAAAATGAACGAAATCAATCCAATGTATACACCAATGGGTACAACAAATATCAATTATACAACAAACGCAAGCCGTCAATACCCAACACACAGAGTAACACGTACAATAGCTCAACCAATTGTCGTATCTCGTGAAGATTTGATAAAAAACTTGGCTGGTGCTTCCGATGCATATAAAAAAGCGATGTTGGACACAAGAGATTTGGGAACCGCTATTGGTAGTGCTGTAGATAGTTCCATGGTTGAAAAGATGTTATCTACTCCACAAAACAAAGGCCGTCTTGAATCTGAATTACCAATTGAATCTGCTTTGATGGGTGGTTTATTGAAGGGCTTCCAAGCATACAATCAAGTAAGTAATGCAAAGTTGGCTCAAGAAAAAGAAAACTATCTGAACTTCTTGAAACAGGTAGAAATGGAAGATGCTATGAGAGCTCGTGAAGAAGCAGCAGCAGCCAAAAATGCAGAATTGAATAAGACAACAGTTGAAGATGTAGATTATACTGAACCTGTTGGTGGTACTTATGGTTCTCAACAAAAAGCATATGAAGAAGCTATGAACAAAGATGTTGAAAGAAAATCTGCTGCTGTAACTGCCGCTGATGTTTGGAATACAGTAGATCAACATCCAAATCACTTCTCTGAATTTGCTCAAAATGAATACTTTGGTTGGATGATGCCAGGTGATGATAGAAAAAGACGTGGATGGGTAGCACAACAAGCTCCTCAAATTGGCGGTGTAGAATTACAAAAACTACAAGATATGATGCCAAAAGGATTCTCAGGTGCCATCAACTCAGCTGTTGAACAAAGATTGATGATGCCTGTACGTGAAGCTATGAATTCTGGTATTGGATCAAAAATCAAACCAGCTATTGAAACATACTTGGGCGGTTATTATGATGAATTACAAAAAGAATTTGCTGTTCAGACTGGTGGCCAAGCTCTTCCATTTACAAAAGAAGAATTCATATCAGATCAGTTGAATAGAAACCCAAGACAATACAATGTAGATTATAATCCTTCTGACCCAAACAAACCAATGTTCAAGGCTATCAAAAAAGAAACAAAAAACAATAACGAATTCTACAAAAACAAATATGGTGCAACAGTAGTAGAAGATTAATAGGAGAAGCTTCAATGGCAAAAGTAACAACATGGGATGGTAAAACTTATAGTGTACCAAATGAAAATGTAGATGCTTTTCTTGAACAATATAATGCAGATACAAACTATGCAACACATCAATCTTCACCAGATGTAAACCCAGAAAGAGGTACAAATTTTGGTGGTGGTGCACGTGCTTTTGCTCAAGGTATTCCAGTTATTGGATCTTATGCAGACGAAGCAGAAGCCTATGTAAGATCTTTGATTGGTGATAAGTCTTATGATGAATATCTGAAAAACGCACGTGAATCTACAGAAGGTGCTTTCAAAAATATGCCTGAAGTAGCTTATCCATTGAATATCGGTGCTGGTATAGCTGGTGAAGCCGCTCTTGCCGCATTGACTGGTGGTGCTTCATTAACTCCAGTTGCTCAAGGGGCTATGGGTGCTGTCTATGGTTATGGTATGGGTGAAGGTGATTGGAAAAACAGAGCCGCTGATGCTGCAATAGTTGGTGGTGCCTCTGCTGCTCTTCCTGTTGCTGGTAGATATTTGGTAAAAGGTGGAAAAACCGCTGTTGGTAAAATTGGTGAAAAAATAATCAAAAATAAAATACCAAACACCATGGAAACATTGAAGAAAGTAGCTGATCCAAAGTCTGGTACAAAAGTTGCTTCTCTATATCGCAATGCAGAAGGTAAACAAGATGTGAATATTTTATCTTCTTTGATGAATGGTGCAGATGATTACGCAACACAATCAAAAGTAGCAACAGAACTTGTAAAAGAAACACCAAAGAACGCTGGTTTATATAATTCTGAAATAATGCACAGTGCAAATGATTTGGCAAATATTGGATGGAAAAATCAAGTTACAGGTGCTATCGATGATGTTGCAGCTGGTATTACAAATAAAAACGATAAAAAAATACTTTCAACAATTGCAGATAAATTATCAAAAGCAACAAAAACAACAATTGAATCTGTAGATAATGCTCTTGAAGAAGTTGAATTGAAAGATGTTCGTGAAATTGTAAACTATGCTATTGATCAATTTGGTAAAGGTTTGACAAAAGAAACAAAAGATATACTTGAAAAGAGAATGATTTCTGAAGGTATGGCAAAACGTGTTTCAAATAAGTTGGTAAGCAAACCTTTGGCTGAAAGTGCAAAGAAATCAGTTGGATGGGAAATAGCAAAAGACGCAACTCTTGGATTGGTTGGTAATGTAATAGGTGGTCCAGGTGTAGGTTTCTTGACTGTAATTGGTAAAAATGCTTTGAGAGGTGGGACAGGTAGTACAATAATGAAAAGTCTTACAAGAAAAGCTGCTGATAAAACAATAAATAAAGCCATTACTGAAACAACAGAAAAAGCAGCACAAAAACTATTACCAAGATCTATGCGTACACCAATAGAAGATTTATCACCAAGACTTATGAATAGTTTTGATTCTTTGATAAATGGTGTAAAAAATGCACAACCAATAAAACAATGGTACAAAATACCAATGAGAGAAACAGAGCTATCAAGTCCAATTATAAGATCTTTGGCTCAATAAAATATCAACCCAGATGTAAAAGTCTGGGTTTTATATTTTTGTACAATCAGCTATAAATTTTGCAATACCGTCAGTGATTTTATTAATCAACCAACCAAGTAATGGTGATAAAAGTAATATAATAACGAAAATCATTCTATTGCCTTTTTGTTTTACATAATCATAATAACACAATAAAATAGAAAGTAAAATTAAAAAATCCCAGTCATGAGGCCAGGATTTTTATTT
>JAZKXQ010000344.1:0-3136 GCA_045611725.1 Oscillospiraceae bacterium | reverse complement strand
TGTCTGCATCTTGAGCGTTTCTTACCAATGTTGATTTTACACTATCTGGTAAGTTCTTCCATTCTTTTACCACATCAAGACCAATACTTTTTGGAATATTGTTCTCTGTAGCAAACTTTTTCAAATCCTCTTCAGTAGGTTCAGGTTCTTCAGAAGGTTCTTCCTCTTTCACCTCTTCCTTTTTTTCGTCTGCAGGGACTTGGGAATCTTCTTCTTTTATTTCTTCTTTTGCTTCAACACTTTCTTCTTGTTTGATTTCTTCTGTTGAGGCTTTTGTTGTTTCTTCTGTGGAATCAGCTTCATTACGAGCTTCTTCAATAGTTGAACGAACTTTTTCAGATAATTCTTCAGCATTTAATAACTTTTCGGTTTTACTCATTTTACTTTCCTTTGTTCTTTATGAGTTATGTTATGTTCAGGTCTTTTCCTTCTTGGTTTTTAATGAAGGGGAGTTGAGGAAGGAAAGAAGCTCACAAACCCCTTCATTCTGTTAAGTATCTTTTTTTCTGTTTTTTTACCAGATTATTCTGCTGGTTCTATTTTTGCCATATCAACAGTTACTTTACCACCTGTACCAGAACCTGCAATAACGTCTACATCACCATCAAGTTCTTTGCAATATGAACCGGCTGATACCAATTGAATACTCAAAATTTCACCAGCATCTGAATTCAAAACAGAGGTAGTTACAGAGATTGTTGCACCTGTGCCTGATCCACTATAAGTAATTTTACCAGCAGGGACTGCACCAGCAATATCTGAAGCAAATTCACCAGCTGTTGTTACTGTCAATGTTTTTATAGCACCAGCGTTTGCATTTGCTGCTGTAGTTACTGATAATTCAAGTCCTGTTCCTTGACCTTCATAAACAAATGTAGAAACAGTTCCTGCAATATCAGATGCAAATAATCCAGCGTTTGTTACTGTCAATGCTGTAATTGCCCCTTCTGCTACTGTAAGAGTCAAAACAGCTGGAATATCACCTTCGGCACCTTCTATTGTAATAGTTTCACCATCTACATAACCACTCATTGTGCCTGCTGCTGTTGCTGTAGCTACATGATAAACTGTTGGTTCTACACTGCCAATTGTCAAAACTGCAGATGTATCACCAGAAGCACCAGCAATAGTTATGGTTTCATTTTTTGCATAACCAGCCATGCTTTCACCAGAGGCTGTTGCAGAAGCTACACCATAAATTGATGGTTCTACAGATGTAATTTTTACTTTTGCAGGAATATCGGCTGGGGAAATACCCTTAATATCAGCAATTGCGTCTTTTGTATAACCTTTACCGCCTGCTTTCAATGTTGCTTCTGAAACTTCATATTGTTCAGAATCCCCTTCACCATTTGTTTCATAATAACCAAGTGTACCATCAGCTGGAACACCAACGTTATGTGTAGGTGCAGCCAATTGTCCTTCATTGATTGGCAAAACACCATATTCTACGTCATAATCAGCAGCAGATGTACCTTCAATATTTGTACGAACAACGTCACTCAAATCCAAATCTTGCTTTACATCTACTGGTTCGAAATCTACTGACATCTTTATATCCTTTATGTTTATTGTTTAATCGCCCATAAGTTCATCCATAGAGATTTTGATGTTTTCACCTTCAAGATTTGTTACATCTGTTTTGAAGCTTGGTATTTTGGTTTTGTAAGCTACTGATTCAAAATCTTTACTTACTTCAACCTCTGTCATGTCAGCTTGTTGTATATCCCTACCTGAAGCATATTGAACTTCTTCAGCATCTCTATTTTGAGGCTCTGTAGATAAAACAACTGCTACCAATTCTTCTGGTTGTTCAATTACCTTTATGGATCCTGTACTTGTTTCTCCGTCTCTGTTTATAATTTTATTTTCCAAAGAGGTAGAAACTGAATAATTACAATTTACTCTTAAAATCATATCTTCACGATTCATTATAATGCTCCTTGAGATTCATCATAGTGGTATGTTATATCGTAGAACTTATAGCTGATGTTGTTTGTTTTCATCATAAGTCTCAGCGAAAAGTTTCTGGCATATCCTGTTCCTGAGTGCCATTTTGCTTGTTCTGCATAACTGGAAGCATCACCTGCGGTCCAATAAGCAGTTCGATGGTCAGGTAAGGTATCATAATCCAAATCATCAATCCACCAGTATGCCAAACTGTCTTGATGGTTTCCGTCTATTACTGGATTATCGATTTCAAAGAAGAAGTCATCAGTTGTTGTAGAAGGAACCAAATCACTACCACTGGAGAAATCATAGAATGTTGTATCTTCCAAGTCTTTCAATATGGAGTAGTTTACATTCAATTCACCAGTAGCAAGAACACGAGCATTGAATAATTTGAAGCCCTTACTGTTTATTGTGCCAAAATTTGAATATGATGTTTGAATCTCGGAAATTATATATTGATCATCTGGAATACCTTCATTCGTGTATATATAGATTCCATCATCCTTACCAAAATACAAATTACCGCCATGATTCATAAAGCAAAGTGGATTTATATCATAGAAAGAAGACCATTTATGTGAAGAAAGATCTACTACCCATTGATTATATGTAGTTGGATTTTTTGGAATGTTGAATAAAATGAAGTCTTCTTGAGGTACAACCAAAGCCTTATATCCATTCAAATTGAAGTTGTTTTCTACCCAAGAATCATTGATAGGTGCTGAGAATAAACGATCAGTAGAAACAGAAACACCAGCAGAAACAACATCTTGGAAAGTAGTAACACCACCGATAGTCATCAATAGTAAGTCGTTCATATATTTGGTGATGAAATTATATCCAATAAAAGGCATAGTCAAATAAGTACCATGATATGTGATTTTTGTTGGATCTGAGAAGTCTGTGCATTGATAAACTATGATTTCACCCTTATCAGTAAACATAGCCACATAATCTTGCATACCCATACCAGAATCACGTGGAACATTTGTAATCTGAACCAAAGAACCACCAAGACGAGTTGTACCAATAGCGGTTGTAAGATCAAATACAGACACAGTTCCGGTTACGTTTCCAGGAGGCAGATACCAGAATTCCATCTTATTTGCCAAACCAAAGACCAATTGAGAGTTTACAACTGAAATAAATGAGAAGGTTACTGTTCCTGCACCTGTCACATCTA
>JAZKXQ010000343.1:0-2398 GCA_045611725.1 Oscillospiraceae bacterium | reverse complement strand
AGTTTCAGAAACTCCACCACCTACTTCAATATATCCAGGAGTAAGAGTGTATTCTATAGATTCAAAGTTCGGATTTGTAAGCTGAATTTCCGATTCAGTAAAGGCTATTTCATACTGTCCTACCGGAGTACCTGCCGGAACTTTAAATTCAAGCTCTGCAACAGTTCCACACAAATCAGTATCCTGACACATATTTTCAGACCAGAGCAGACATAATGCTTTTATGTTCCACGAAAACTGTCCTAATTTTCTGTATGCACTATCAGTATATGAAATTCCTGTCACTTCAATTGCACTATCGTGATTAAATTCGAGAAGAAAAGCTGTTGAACCCTGATTTTTAGTAATTATAACAGGTACTTTAACTGTTTCTTCATTTACAAGAACACCATCTGCAATCTCACCAACTGTTGAAACTTTTGTTATTTCAAATGCAACGCCTTCTTCTGCCGAAACTTCCAATGATGAAACGCCGAATGAAGCAATCATCATCACCGAGGCAATAACGGAAATTAACCTCTTCATACAAATCGTTCCCTTCTCTATAACATATCTATCTTTCTCTATGTCTGTCTTTATAATTATAATCTGTTAGAAACTTGTAATAAGCTTAACAATAAACTTCTTAATCTGACCAAGGTCTGAAATATCAACAGTACCATCTGCAATAACATCACCGTTTGCAAGTTGTGTATCGTCAAGTGTAAGAGCCTTGATTATATACTGGTTTGCTGTAGTTACATCTCTGATGTCAACAATGCCATCATTTGAAATGTCGCCAAGGAGAGTTGGTGTGCCGAGTGAACCGCCTGTTGTTGTATCAGATGGTGTTGTTGTGATTGGTTCATCTGTAGTAGTACCACCATCTACTGTAAGAGTACCTGCCTTAGCGTTTACAGCATATGTAACTTCGCTGTTGTTTGAATAATCAACATAGCCGAATACGATGTCGCTGTTTCCGTCACGGCTTATTGCTTCAACAGAAATATCGGAAGAACCTGTTGCTTTATCATTTACTGTAGCAACGATAGTAATGAACTGACCTTCACCCTTGAGCCAGTATTTCTGGTCTTCAAGACCTGTACACCACATAATGTCAACTTCGCCCTTATCGCTGTGAATTGAGTAGTCAAGACACGAATAATCAGAACCACTTATCATTGTATCAACGAGTTCAGGATTTTTAGCAAGTTCTTCAGCTGAAGCACCATTTCCTGAAAGATTTCCTTCGCCTACGCTCTTAATTGTAAGAACAGAAGGGTCATATTTGAATGCAAATTCGCAACCTGCAACGCCTGTATCAGGAATATTTGCATTGATATTGATAACAACTTCCTTTCCTGCCTGAGCAGTAACGCTTTCAACTGCGAGGTCAACGTTTCCTGTTGCGTCAGCAGCATTTACTGCAACTGTTGCAGCTGAAATAAGACCAGCTGCGAGAATAACTGAAACAATTTTATTAGCTTTCATAATATACCACACATTACCTTTTGGTAATTTCTCCTTCTTTTTTATTTTTTATAATTAAAATGACTCAATAAGACCAAGAACAAATTTTTTCAGCTGTCCGAGGTCGGAAACATCAACTTTTCCATCAGCAACGACATCAGAATTAATCTTACCCTGTTCACTCAGAGTCATTGCTTTAATAATGCTCTGATTGATAACTGTTATATCTCGTATATCAATGATACCATCACAGTTGGCATCTCCGAGATTTGCATTAATTACAGGTGTCTGTGTTGTGGAAGATGTTTCTGAAGATTTATCTGAAATTGTTATTACTCCGTTTGAAACAGAGGGTTTAACAAGTTCAGCCTCATCGCCTACAGTAGCATATATAACATTGTTACTGCCAGATATATCATTTCTTGAAACAGGTATTATTTCAAGATTTGTTTTACCTGAAGCATTTTCTGCTACTGTTACATTCAATGTAACAAAAACGCCATCATCTTTAATATAATAATCACTTCCAAGACCTGTCAGCCAGATAAAGTCTATGGTAGAAGTACCATTATTTATATTATAGGTCAGCGAGGAATCAGCCAAATCCCCGTTTTGTGACGCTCCTGTTTTTGAAACCGAACCTTCTGTCACTGAATTGACAGAAATAACAGATGAATCATATTTCACTGAAAAATCGATACCTGAAACCCCAAAATCAGGAACATTTGAAAAATTGAGATTAATATCAAATGTTTCACCTGCAAGAACCTCTTTAGAATCAAGAGAAACAGTAAATTCACTTTCTGCATCAGCTTTCAGCGTAGGACAACTTATAACTGACAGAAGAAACACTGCCGAGAACAGAGGCGAAATCATTTTCCTGAAATTCATTGTAAAACCTCCCGAACAGATATTTATTAACAAGTACCAATACAATACAATCAGCCTT
>JAZKXQ010000342.1:0-1803 GCA_045611725.1 Oscillospiraceae bacterium | reverse complement strand
TTTGCTTTTGAATATTTTTCAGAACGTTCAGATGAAAAATATTTGAAATCGGGAAGAAAAATGTCTACATAATCTTTAAGAATTTCAATAGTTTCAGTATTTTCATATCCTCCCGAATTATATACAACAGGTATCTTTAACTTATCCTTTACCATATCAAGTGCTTTTATAATCCACGGCACATAATGTGCAGGATTTACAAGATTTATATTTTCTGCATTTTTATCCTGTAATTCAAGAAAAATTTCAGATAATCTTTCAATGCTTATTTCTTTTCCAAAATTATTACTGCTTATTTCAAAATTCTGACAGAAACAGCATTTTAATGGACAGCCCGAAAAGAATACAGTACCCGAGCCATTCTGACCACTTATGCAAGGTTCTTCCCATTGGTGAAGTCCTGCCCTTGCTATTTTTACTTTGTCATTTCCTCCGCATAAACCATTTTTAACACTTCTGTCTGTACTGCATTTTCTGGGGCATAGCTTACAGTTTTTTATATCAAAATCCATTTATGAAAGCCTTCCCTTAAAATCTTCATATCCAAATTCTTTTATTATCTCTATATCATTGGTATTATGAAGAATACATATTGACGGCAAAGGCATACCATTGAATGTATTGTTTTTTACCATTGAATATATTGCCATATCCTCAAAAATGAGAATATCATCAATTTTTACAGGTTCATCAAAGGAGTATTCTCCTATAAAATCTCCGGAAAGACAAGTCTGAGAGCCAAGTCTGTAAGTGTATTTCTTTTCAAATGCTTTTCCCGATTTATAAAGAGGTGGTCTGTAAGGCATTTCCAGTACATCAGGCATATGACAGGCTGCCGAGGTATCAAGAATAAGAGTCTGCATATCATTTTCAGTAATATCAAGAACTTTTGTTGCAAGATAACCTGCATTTAGTGAGATTGCTTCCCCAGGTTCGAGAAATACTTCAAGATTATATTTTTCCTGCATATGCTTTATGCATTTTTCAAGTCGTGGAATGTCATAATCCTCACGGGTTATATGATGACCTCCGCCGAAATTTATCCATTCCATATCATAAAGATATTTTCCGAATTTTTCTTCAACTGCTTCAAGAGTGCTTTCCAAATCATCTGAATTTTGTTCGCAAAGTGTATGAAAATGAAAACCTGTTACACCTTTTAAATTATCAGGCTGAAAATTTTTCAAAGTAATTCCAAGCCTTGATTTAGGGGAGCAGGGGTCATAGATTTCGTGACCTTCCTGTGTAGAATGTTCCGGATTAATACGAAGTCCTATTTTTTTGCCTTTTGCAAGGACTTTTTCCCTGTATTTATCAAGCTGGGAAAATGAATTAAAGATAATATGACCGCAATAGTCAATTATTTCCTCTATTTCATCTTCTCTGTATGCTGCACAGAAAACGTGATTTTCCTTTCCCATACATTCATAACCGAGTTTTGCCTCGTAAAGACCGCTACAGGCTGTACCGCTGATATACTTGCTTATAATCGGATAAACAGAGAACATTGAAAAGGCTTTCTGTGCAAGAAGTATCTTACAGCCTGTATTATCCTCAACGGATTTTAAAATTTCAAGATTTTTAATCAGCTTTTTTTCATCAAGGATATAGCAGGGAGTTTTTAATTTACTTGTATCTGTATTAAACAAATTTTTTCACCTCTTAGAATAATTTTTTCAGTTGATTATATTCATAATCGGGATTTTTTCTGAAAAACATTTTTTCTTTATATTTTTCTTTATCACAGCTTATTATGTTATATATATGCAGTCCGTAAAACCATTGTCCTGTGTCGTGGTCAAC
>JAZKXQ010000341.1:0-1956 GCA_045611725.1 Oscillospiraceae bacterium | reverse complement strand
AGGATAATATTCATTCATATATATATTTGCATACGATGTTTTAGGAAGCTTAACAAAAGTTACATTAGAACATTTTTCAAAAATTCCATTACCTATTGATGAAATACCTGCACCAAATCTGATTTCAGAAAGTATCTCACAACCCTTGAAAACACTATTTCCCAATTCCCTTACACTTGATGGTATCATAATATATTTAAGAGCTGAGCAATTTTCAAAAGCAAAACTGCCTATTCTCTCAACTCCATTCTGAATAACAAGAGATGATATTCCTGAACAGCCACTAAAACAACGATAACCTATTTCAGAAACGCTTACAGGAATTTCAAGAGAAACAATGCTCTTACAATTATAAAAAGCTGACTGCGATATTCTTAATGTACCTTCAGGGATTTCTCTTATACAAAGGCTATAACAACCACTAAAAGCATTTCTCCCTATTTCAATCAATGATGCAGGTAAAACAATTTTACCTATACAACGACAATTCTCAAAAGCACTATTTCCAATATATCCTATATTGTCGGGAAGATTTATATTTTTAAGACTTATACAATTTTTAAAAGCATCTTCATCTATCGATTTTAAAGTAGAAGGAAGTTTTACAGATATTAAAGAAGTACAATTTTCAAAACAACCTCTTTTTATTTCAGTAATTCCTTCTGGGATTTCAATATATGAAAGATTCTTGCAATCATAGAAGGAATATTCTCCAATTTCCTTAAGCGTGGTATTCAATTCAATATGCCCAAGATTTATACAGGCTGAAAAAACCTCTGAACCTATTGATAAAGTATTTTTAGGTAATTTAATTTCCTTTAAAGATATACAGTTTTTAAATACACAATTGCCTATTCTATTTACTGTTTGAGGAATCCTTAATGTTTCAAGTCTTTCGCAGGATTCAAATGCAGAATGACTGATTAAAGTTATATTTCCTGGAAGTGTAATATTCCTCATATTACTACAATTCATAAATGTTTCCTCGGTTATTTCTGTAACCAGTTTCGGAACATTCACCATAGTGAGTTCTGAACAATTCTTAAAAGCAGCTCTGCCTATTCTCTTAATTGATGCAGGAAGCTTTACTGTTTTAAGATTTGAACAACCTTCAAATGTTTTTGAATCAATTTCACTGACTGATTCAGGAATAACAATTGAATTAAGATTTTTATAATCTCTGAAATCATAGCCATAAGACTGCGTTTCAACTGGAGTATTATAAAAATTCTTACACATTGACTGAATTTCATCTTCTACCGATTGTTCATTTGCAGATTCGTTTTTCTGAATGGGATTTTCATAGAAATTTTCATTCTTTGTTCCACATTCTCCACAGAATTTTTCGGATTCAGACATTTCAGCACCACATACCTTGCAATTTACTACAAGGTCAATCTTTGTACCGCAGTTCGTACAAAATTTCTTTGCATTATGGATTTCCATTCCGCAACGTCTGCATATCATAAATTCAACATCCCTTCATTTGCCTAAAAGATATACAATAATATTCCGTACTAAATTATAACATATTGAATAAATCAAGTCAATAATGTAGAATAAATTCATAAATATTGATAAATAACAATAATAAAAGAGTTGTTTTTTTGTACTAATTCCGAATTTTTAATTTACTCTAAAAAACACCTGTAAACAAATTCAAAAAATAGCATATATTATGAATAAAACCACAATCAGAAAAGAGGGATAAATATATGATTTTTTACACAACAGAAAAGAATTTTTCAAAAAATCAGATTTACAGGCTTTTCAAATCAGCTGACTGGGAATCTGCCGATTATCCCGAAAAGCTATTTAATGCAGTAAGTCATTCAGAAACTGTAATATCGGCTTGGGACAATGAAAATCTTATAGGAATAATGACTGCCGTTTCCGATGGAGATATGAATGTATTCTTTCCATATCTTCTTATACAGGCTGAATATCGCAGTCAGG
>JAZKXQ010000340.1:0-5742 GCA_045611725.1 Oscillospiraceae bacterium | reverse complement strand
ATAGTATACTCTTTTGAAATTATCCTTATATCCTACCAGCCACCCGTCATTTGTACGTTTTCTGGTTATTGCCTTTGACAAATCGGAATACAGATTTTCTTCATAAAGATTAACAGTACCATTTGACATTTTACCTACTGTATGATTATTGGAATATATTATGCTGAAGTCGACATAATTTTCTATTATACAAAGTTCATATAATCTGTCAGAGATTTTTTTCTCCATATTCAAAGCGTCATATTCATCAATACTTTCATCAGTTGCATCATATGTATAAAATTCCTCATTTGCAAAAAGCAGAGTAGCAGTAGTTTCTATCTTTGAGATATAGCTATCAATATTAAGTTTCATCTGACCATTAAGTGCTGAAGTCATTGAATTTACTTTTGATTTTAAAACTTCATCTGTTTTATGAATAGTTAAACCTGCAACAATAAAAACTACCAGAATGACAATAATAATATTGCTTAATATAATATTCTTTTGCGTTTGTCTTATTCTTTTATTGTTATCCTTTTCAATCATTTATATTTTTCACACCTTCCCAAACAAAAATATATTTAGATAATTATATCATAATATGACTTTAATTTCAACATAATTTTAATATATATTCAAAAAAAAATATTTTTATTGATTTAAATTATACAAAAAGCATAATAAAAACAAGGGGAAAATCTTTTTTTAAGATTTTCCTCTAAAAATCAGCTTGTTAAATCCTCTATAAGTCTGTTTAATTCTTCTTCTGTATCGAGATGTATGCCATTAATAACCATTTGCTTATCATATTCCGTAAGCATATCAACTTTAAAATCGAGTTTTTTATATGGTTCATTGCTTCCTGAACGGTAAAGAGCTATTTTTCCATTGTATTCTCCCAGAATATACCCTGAATCGTATATAGTCTGTGGTGTTTCAACGCTTTCTGTTTTATTATTGCTAAAAGATACACCCATTGAAAATATGAATATAACAACAGTTATGGCTATAGCCGTAATGTACATATAAATAATATTTTTCCTGCTCATAGGTTTAACTGCTCCTTTTCAGATTTACTTATCTGAATTATTGACTGTTTTTTTATTGTTATTCATATAACGCAAAAAAAGTGTGTAGTTCTTAAACTTACACACTTTATTTTTTTCTCCTGTTTTACCAGGTTTTAATTACAGGCACTGCTGAATTATTAACCAATATCCTTATTTTACCATTTTCAGCAGTAATTACTGCCTTATCGCCATATTTAATATCATTATTAATTATTTTATGCGAAAGAGATGTTTCCACCTCGTCAGTAATAATTCTTCTCAAAGGTCTTGCTCCGTATTTTTCTATATCTTTTGCTGATGAAATAACATCAACAGCTTTTTCATCATATTCAAGAGTTATTCCAAGCTTATCTGCTCGTTTTGAAAGTTCATCAAGCATTTTTATTGTAATCTTTCTGAGTTCATCTGATGAAAGACTGTTAAATATAACCATTTTATCAATTCTATTAATAAATTCTGGTTTGAAATATTTTTTAACCTCCCCTTTTATTCTCTCCTTATTAACTTCATTTACATCACTTACACCAAATCCAAGATATTTTTTATCAGTGATGAGTTCAGCACCTATATTTGATGTCATTATTATAAGTGTATTTCTGAAATCTATTTTTCTTCCGTGGGAATCTGTAAGCTGTCCGTCCTCCATAATCTGTAACATTATATTCATAACATCGTGATGAGCTTTTTCAATTTCATCAAAAAGAATTACTGAATAAGGCTTTCTCCTTATTTTCTCGGTTAGCTGTCCCCCATCATCAAACCCTACATATCCAGGTGGAGAACCTATAAGCTTTGAAATTGAATGTTTCTCCATAAATTCTGACATATCAAGCCTTATCAGATTATCTTCGGTATCAAAAAGACATTCTGAAAGAGCCTTTGAAAGTTCCGTTTTTCCTACTCCTGTAGCCCCAAGAAAGAGGAATGAACCTACTGGTCTTTTATCGTCTTTAAGTCCTGAACGTCCTCTCCTTACAGCCGAGGCTACTGTATTTACAGCCTCATTCTGACCTATTACACGTTTATGGAGAATTTCTTCTATCTCAAGGAGTTTTCTACTCTCACTCTTACTTACCTGATTGGCAGGAATTCCAGTCCAGAGAGATATTACATCAGCAATATCCGACATAGTAACGCTTATATTTTCAGAATTTCTTAAAGTGCCGTTTTTCTCCATAGCTTTTTTAAGAGTTTCTATTGTTATTTTTTCACTGCTTTTTGCATTGGATTTTTTATTATGCCATACATTCCTTATTTTAGCGTGAGAACAAGCTTCATCAATAATATCCACAGCTTTATCTGGAAGGTATCTGTCGTGTATATATCTTACTGAAAGGTCAACAGCATTTTTTATAACATCATCGCTGATTTTTACTTTATGAAAACTTTCATAATTTTCTCTTAAGCCTTTTAAAATACTGATACATTCATTTTTATCTGGTTCTTCAATATATACAGGCTGAAATCTTCTTTCAAGAGCTGAATCCTTTTCAATATTCTGCCTGTATTCGCTGAAAGTTGTAGCACCTATTACTTGTATTTCTCCCCTTGCAAGTTGAGGTTTAAGTATATTAGCAGCGTCAATAGCACCTTCGGCAGCACCTGCTCCTACTATAATATGAATTTCATCTATAAAAAGTATTATATTTCCTGCCCTTGAAACTTCATCTATGCAATTTTTAATTCTTTCTTCAAAATCTCCTCTATATTTTGCTCCTGCAAGCATTGAAGTTATATCCAAAGAAAAAATATGCTTATTCTGTATATTTTCAGGGACTTCTCCTCTGATAATAAGCTGAGCAAGACCTTCAACTATAGCAGTTTTTCCAACTCCAGCCTCTCCCACAAGGCACGGATTATTTTTAGTACGTCTTGAAATTATCTGAACAATTCTTTCAAGTTCTTTTTGTCTGCCTATTACAGGGTCAAATTTACATTCACCATAAGAATCTGTCATATTTCTTGCATATTTTGAAAGATTTGGATACTGTTTCATATCTGGCTGACTAAAATGAGATATAACTCCTGTATCACCTGCATATATACCAACACATTCACTGTAGACCTTATTAAGATTTGTTCCCATAGCTCTCAACATAGATGAACCACTGCAATTAGGCTCTTTGAGCAACGACATAAGAATATGCTCTGTTCCGATATAACGAGTTCCCATAGAACGTGACGCCGATGCTGAATCATTAAGAATACGATTCAAGGCAGGTGTTATGCAGTCATAGTCGAGCTTTGTAGGTTCACCTTTTCCTATCATAGACACAATTTTCTCAAGCATTACCTTTTCAGTAATTTTATTTGTTTTAAGAATTGTAGAGGCAACATTACCTCCTTCTTTAAGTATACCAAGAAGCATATGTTCGCTTCCTACATAAGTATGCCCAAGCATACAGGCAGAACTGACTGCATTATCAAGAGAGGCAATCGCTTTTTTTGTAAAAATATCAATATTAAACATAAACTCCCACCATTCAAAACATAAAAATACTATCCATACTTAATAGTATGCCATATGATGAATGAAAAAACTGTCATAATATGGTGTTTAGTAAATAATATCTTCTTTCCCCTCAATATAAAGATAATCTATTATCCCGACAAGTCTTTCCTCTGACATTTCCTCTATGTACAAAAGCTCATAAGGGTGGCTGAAATACTGGATTTTAGTTCTGAATTCAACTATTTTCAATGCCATTGCCTCATCAATATTGGGTAATTTCATAAAATCCTCAACAGTTGCAGAATTAAGTTCTACCATTGGTATTGGTTCTGGTTCAGTAATAATAATTTCTTCTGTTATAACAACAGGTTCAGTAATAATTTCCTGCTGAATAATCTGCTCTGTAACTTCCTGCTGAATAATTTCTTCATTCGGAATTATTTCAGGCTGGACTTCCTCATTATCTGGCTGAACATATTCCTGTTCATTTTCTATATATAAAAAAGAACGGAATTTTTCACACTTCACCTCACCAATGCCATCTATCTCAGTGAGCTGATATAATGAATAAAAATATCCGTTCTGATTTCTGTATTCAATTATTTTTTCTGCTGTAACTTCACCTATACCTTTAATTTGCATAAGTTCTTCTTTATTTGCAGTATTGAGATTTATTGGAAACTGTATTTCCTGCTCTGTCAATTCAGCCTGTATTTCTTCTGTCATTACTAAAGTGTTTTCTGTAGTTTCAGCAGTGTCAGAGTATAACATTTCAGTGATTTCAATTTTTTCAGAAACCTCCGTACTTTCTGAAATGTAATTTTCAGTAAATTCATCAGTACATATAGTATCTTCAATTATCTGCGATACATACATAGAAGTCATTGTTGGTATTTCATTCGGCTGATAGGAATTTCCTATAATAATTCCAGCACTGAAAAGCAATACTGCCGAAATTGAAAAATACAAAATTTTATACTTATCCATTTTCACTGCCCTTGATTTCAAAGATTTATAGTCATAGTTATTGTAGTGCCAAAACCGATTTTAGTTTCAACCTCCATTGTATCAGACATTGATTTCATATTTGAAAATCCCATTCCTGCACCAAAGCCTTTGGAAATTACTCCGCTGTCTGAAACGGTTGAATATCCTGACTGCATAGCAAGGTCGACATCAGCAATGCCTGGGCCGTTATCTGAAAGAACCATTTTTATACATTCATCTGACACTTCAACTTCAATAAGACCGCCGTTTGCGTGAATCATCATATTCAATTCGCCTTCATATACGGCAAGTACGGCTCTTCTTATTTTTTCAGAGTCTACATTCAGTTTAAAAAGTTCTTTTTTAAGGCTTTGAGAAACATTTCCCGCATTCATAAAATCATATGAATTAACCATATATTTAAAACTTGTCATTGCTTTAATCATCACCTTTCTATGAAAATTAACTAAAATTTTAATTTTTTTCTTATATTTATTATACCATATATTTAAAATTTCTGCAATATGTTTAATAAATATTTATTTCAGAATTTTCTATAAAGGCTATGTCGCTTTCGGGCTTGTTAAGTAATATTACCGATTTTTCACTTGAATATATATGGGAATTGTCATAATCATAAAGATTTACGATTATATCTGCTGAATTTCCAGTTATATCAATTGAATATGAAACAGTATAGGAATTATAAAACTCCTCCCCGAATGCATTTATGTATTCTGTTTCATCTTCATATTTTACATATATCTGCCCATCACTACATACTATTGATTTTGAATTTTCATTACCTTCGGAAGATATTTTTTCAGCATACATAATATTATCGGAAATAAATTCAGATACAGCATAAACAATATTCTGTCTTTCAAGCATTTCAGCATTTTTATAAAAAATATTCATACCCGAAACAAGCATCGTTCCCGATACAGAAACCACAATCATCATAATTGCAAGATTTACTATTACTTCAAGCAAAGTAAAGCCATTAATCCTGTATTTCTTCCTGTTCCTCATTATTATCACCCGTTTCATAAAAAGGCTTTGATATGGTATACTCTTCCGATTTGAATAATTCTCCTGTTATTGCTATATTTTCATTAATCATAAGTACACAGTATTCTTCAGAGGAAGCTTCTGGATTATTATAAATTTCGGTAATAATTTTAACTGAATTTTCGCTCTCAGTCTGTATGTCCTGACTTCTTCTGAAAATATTTCCTGCTGTGCTGAATG
>JAZKXQ010000339.1:0-3292 GCA_045611725.1 Oscillospiraceae bacterium | reverse complement strand
GCCGTTTGCTACCATTGAAGCATTTGGAAGATTTACACTGTTTGTAATGTTACCATTTTCAATATAGTCAATAAGTTCATCAGCAGCCATTATAGCACAGTTATCTTCACTTTCAGGAGTTGAAGCACCAAGATGAGGAATAGCAATAATTCCATCAACATCTATAGTATTTACATTTGGGAAATCTGTAACATACTTGCTTACCTTACCACTTTCAAGAGCCTTTATCATATCAGCGTCATTAACGAGTTCGCCTCTTGCAAAGTTAAGGATTCTTACTCCATCTTTCATCTTTGCAATTGATTCTTCATTGATAAATCCAGCTGTATCGTTATTATATGGTACGTGGATTGTAAGATAATCAGCAGCTTCATATACTGCCTCGTTTGATGATACAACCTTAACCTTTGGATTAAGTCTGAGAGCAGCTGTAACTGACATAAATGGGTCCATACCTACTACATTCATACCGATTGCAAGAGCAGCATTAGCCACAAGACAACCTATAGCACCAAGACCGATTATACCAAGAGTTTTACCCTTTATTTCAGGACCTGCAAACTGAGCTTTGCCTTTTTCAACAAGCTTAGGAGCATTTTCATCACCTTTAAGAGTCTTTACCCATTCCATAGCACCCTTAATATCTCTTGATGAGAGGAAAAGACCTGCAAGAACGAGTTCCTTTACTGCATTAGCGTTTGCACCTGGTGTGTTAAATACGCATATACCCATATCAGCACACTTTTCAACAGGAATATTATTTACACCTGCACCAGCTCTTGCGATTGCAAGAAGATTTGAACCAAATTCCATATCGTGCATAGCTGCTGAACGCACCATTATTGCATCAGGATTTTCAAAATTGTCTGCAACAGCATATTTATTATCAAATCTGTCAGTACCACACGCAGCAATTTTATTTAATGTCTGAATATTGTACATTGGAAATAGCCTCCATTTTCATATATTTACAATATAATTGTAACACAGCATATTTTAATTGTCAAGGCTGTCAGCCTGAAAGACCATCACAGGAGATGTTTTTTTCATTATCTATAAGCACTTCAATACAATGCCCCTGAAAATAATCAGGTTGACAGATGAAATACATTTCAACATCACAAGTTTCATCTTCCTCAACATTAACAGCAATTTCAGATATTCTGAGGCTTTTGCAGAAATCATCATCTGAAAGTGGCAGGAAAACTTCCTCGCCGTTTTTCAGAATATAACCACCACTTTCTGATTTTTCCGTTTTGGAAATCCAGTATTCAGCCGATTCAGTCATATTGCTGTCAAGTATTGCCTGTTCAATTATATGACGTTTTTTATTAAGCCATTCAAGGCTCTGGATAATTTTATTTTGATAAATTTCTATATCATTGTCTGCATTAAGATTTATTCCGACTTTTATATTATTAAAATTCCATAAAGTATAATCTGTTTCAAAATCGCAGAAACTGCCTTCTCTGAATTTCATATAGCCCCCGTTTATCTGACAAAACAGAAACACCTCATTAAAATATGAAGTGTTTCATTAATTCAGTTTTTTGAAATTACTTATTTTCAGCTTCAAACTTCTTCATAAAGTCAACAAGCTTTTCAACGCCCTCAACAGGCATAGCATTGTAGATTGAAGCTCTCATACCACCTACTGAACGATGACCTTTAAGGTTGATAAAACCTGCCTTTTTGGATTCTGCAATAAATTTTGCATCAAGTTCATCATTACCTGTAATGAAAGGAACATTCATAAGTGAACGGTCTTTGCCTTCTACAGTAGCACTGAACATATCAGAGCTGTCAAGGAAATCATAAAGAACCTTAGCCTTCTTTTCATTGATTTCTTTCATCTTTTCAAGACCGCCCATTTCCTTAATCCAGTCAAGAACGAGTTTAAGAACATATATACTGTATGTAGGAGGTGTATTGTACATTGAACCGTTATCAGCGTGTATGCTGTAATTGAACATAGTAGGAGTATTTTCCCTTGCATTGCCGATAAGGTCTTCACGGATAATAACAACAGTAAGACCAGCAGGACCCATATTTTTCTGAGCACCAGCATAAATCATACCATATTTTGAAACATCAACAGGTTCTGAAAGTATGCAGGAAGAAAGGTCAGCAACAAGAGGAACATTGCCTGTATCAGGGAGTTCAGACCACTTTGTGCCATAGATAGTATTGTTCTGGCAGATGTGGAAATAGTCAGCGTCTGGATTGAATTTTGAACTGTCAAGCTCTGGGATATATGAGAAAGTCTTATCCTTTGAAGACGCAACAACATTACAGTTTTCAGCACCACAAAGTTTTACAGCCTCCTGATAAGCCTTGTTAGCCCACTGACCTGTTACAACGAAATCAGCCTTACCATTTTTGTTCATAAGGTTGAGAGGAATCATAGCGAACTGTGAAGAAGCACCACCCTGAAGGAAAAGAACCTTATAGTTTTCAGGAATTGACATAACTTCTCTGAGATTAGCCTCACAAGCATCAATAATAGCCTGATATTCCTTTGAACGATGTGACATTTCCATAACGGACTGACCGCTGTCACCATATTCAAGCATTTCCTCAGCTGCTCTCTTAAGTACAGATTCAGGAAGTGTTGCAGGACCTGCACTGAAATTATAAACTCTGCTCATTTTAATAACCTCCGAAAAATAAATTATATATTTTACTACATATTATATTATATTCTTTTTTGCAATGTAAGTCAATAATAACATCAAATTTTTCATAAAATTTATATAATTCAGCTTCTTAAAATGCTGTTTATTCCCTCAATTATATTGTTTCCGACCAAAGTTCCCATTTCATTATATATTTTTTCATTTTCTGTAATATAATATGTTATCATACCATCATCTAAAGTACACATTGGCAAATATTATAATTCGATTATATTATCCAAAATATGCGGTTTAAAAAAATGCTGTCTGTCAATTAAATCAAATTCATTCAATATTCTCCACTACATACCATCATCTCCCCAAGTAGTTCCTGACAAATTATAGAAATTTTCAAAAAATAAATATGCAGTTTCAAAAAGTTCAATATTATTTTCTTTAAGATAATTATACATAGCAGATATATCAATTTTTCTGTTAATACTCCAGTCCGATTTTTTTAATTCTTTTAATGTTCTTGCATCTATTTCAGGTTTAATATTAAAATCATTTTTTAATATTTTTATAAAAAATTCTTCTTTATTATCTGCCAATTTTACATTTCGGTTATATATGAATATTTCTCCTTGTTCATTCATAGCAATAGTTATTTTTACAAA
>JAZKXQ010000338.1:0-4062 GCA_045611725.1 Oscillospiraceae bacterium | reverse complement strand
GGTAACGGCTTTAAAATGGGTGGTGTAGATAATAAAACAGATGGCGTAAAAGCTCATCTTGACCCACTCAATCACGTTCTTAAAGATTGTATTGCAAAGGGTAATCTTGCATCAGGTTTTGACCGTAACAATCAGAGCGGAGTTGTAACAATGGAAAATTGTACAGCTGATTCAAACAAGAAGAAAAATTATAACTGGCCTGCAAGTGGTACACCTTCAGCACTCGGCTATAAGGTAACATTCGGTAAGGCTAAGATTATAAGCTGTACTTCAAAGAATGGTTCAAATAATATCGGTGGTGCAACACTTTCAGGCAATTGCACAGGATTTTAATCTCCAATAAAATATTTACATAAAAACAAAGGGAAACTCTTTTGAAATGCTCCCCTTTTGTTAGACAATGTGGTATAATAGAAATATACCAAAATCAAGTCTAATGAAAGGGGATATTTTTATGCCTAAAGGACAACCAAATAAAAGGTACACTCCTGAATTTAAAATCAAAGTAGTGGAAACAATGCATAGGGAAGGGTTAAGCCACTGAGAAACAGGAAGGCTTTTTGAAATAACTGCTCATAATGCTGTAGCGACCAAGATTTCTCTTAGTCGCTTTGTATAAATTTTCTTTTTAATCTTTGTCTAACTTTTTTGGTCAGTTCAAAAAAATACTTCCTCAAAAATCTATTTTCTTAGATTAAGTTTTTCTTTAAGCATTCGGAGTGCATTATTATACTGTGTGGATTTCATTGTAGGAAATGCTCTTAAAAGTCTTGAATTTTTCTTGAACTGTTCAATTATTAATTCATATTTAAGCCTTGCAAGAGTTACTTCATCATATACTTTTTCGTTTAGTTTTCCATATCTTTCTTTCTGATTCTGAACACCATCAGAAATTTTTTCATTTATTTTATCATATCTTGCTTTCTGTACGAGTACTTCATCGGAAATTTTTTCTCCGAGTGCTATTGATTTATCGTGAATTATTCTTGCAAGTGCATCAAGTTCCCTTAATTTATTATTAAGATTTCTTACTTCGCATACACTTTCAACAAGGTCATATATAAATACAATTCCAAGTATAACAGCTATTACATTCCCTACAGTTTCTGGAATATAGGATATACATTTTTCAAGTGCAGGTTGTAAAACTCTCACTACAAGCAGACAGGACGCTCCCCAGAAAAGAGTATTTCTAAGGCATATATATCCCTTATAGTTGAATTTCAGTTCTGAATAATCCCACCATTTTGCGTGAAACAATGCTTCAAGCAAAAGTCCTACAGCAAGTTCAAAAGCTGTACATATTAAAGCTGATATAGTGAATACAATAAAAATACTTTCAACGGGAGTAAGCAGGAGTACAATTCCTATAACACCTACTCCATATATGGGACAGTAAGGGCCGTTCATAAAACCACGGTTTTCAAATCCTCCTGTTTCAACTGTTCTTACAATAACCTCAAGAAACCAGCCGAATATTGACCAGAACCAGAAATAATAATACATATTAAAAACATTCATTCCGAAAAGTTCAAAGTTCTGCATACTTCACCCTCTTTATTAGTGTAATGTGAATTATTTGTAAAACTACGCTTAATATTATATAATATAAAAATTTCTATGTCAATACATATGTTTTTACTTTATTTATTTGTTTAACAGTTTTTTTGAAACTTTACTGTTTATATGCATAAAAAAAGCATAAACCTACCGGAATATATGTAAAAATCATTGACTTTTAAATCGATATATATTATAATATTTTATGGTAAATAAGAAATTTTTTCATAATAAAATTTAATGGAGGTTGATTTTTATGCATTCAAGAAAAATTAAAAAGCTTACTGCACTTGTACTTGCAGGTGCAATAACAAGTACAGCAGCAGTTTCTTCTGTATTCGCAGCTGATGAACCTGTTACAGAAGTTGTTGTTTCTCAGGATTTTGAAACCGGTCTGGATGGCTTTACTGCACGTGAAAATCAGAGTACTGTTAAAGTTGTAAATGATGGTACTGCACACGGTGGTGACAGTTACCTTGTTTGTACTGACAGAACAAAGAGTTGGCACGGCCCTCAGTTCCTTGTTGATGATATTCTCAATCCTGGTACAGAATATATTGCAAGTGCGTTTGTAAAAACTCCTTGGTATGGCACTGTTACTCTCAGTATGCAGTATACTGACAGTTCCGGTACTCCTCACTATTCAAATCTTCTTTCAGCAGTTTCTCAGGGTGACTGGGCTGAAATTGCTGATGTTAAATTTACTGTTCCTAAAAATGCAACAGGAGTTTATCTCTATTTTGAATGTTCAGATGCAAATGTTGATATAAGCGTTGATGATTTTGTAATTACTTCTGCTCCTGTATATCAGATTCAGCAGGATATTCCTTCACTTAAAGATGTTTATTCACCATATTTCAAATTCGGCGGAGCTATAATGTCATCTGAAATTTCAAATCCTTCAACAGTTGACCTTATCAAAAAGCATTACAACAGCATAACTTTTGGAAATGAACTTAAACCAGACCACGTGCTTAACAAGGAAGCTTGTCTTGCTATGGCTGCTCAGGGAGATGATACAAATCCACAGGTATCAATTGACGCTGCAAGAGAACTTCTCGATTTCTGTCGTGATAATGACCTTCCTGTAAGAGGTCACGTTCTTGTATGGCACAGCCAGACTCCTGACTGGTTCTTTAAGGAAAATTATGACGATTCAGCTGATTTCGTAACTAAAGAAGTTATGCTCAAGCGTATGGAAAATTACATAAAGAATCTTATGGAACTTCTTGAAAAAGAATACCCAGATGTTGAATTCTATGCTTGGGACGTTGTAAATGAAATCTGGCTTGATAATGGTCAGCCTCGTACAGGTGGCACACAGGCAGAAAACTCCAACTATTCCGGCTGGGTAAAGATTTTCGGAGATAACTCATTTGCTGACTATGCTTTTGAATATGCAAGAAAATATGCTCCGGAAGGTTGTAAGCTCTATTACAATGACTTTAATGAATATATGCCTGACAAGACAACAGCTATGGTTGAAATGTGTACAAGACTTGCTGAAAAAGGCGTTCTTGATGGCATAGGTTTACAGTCACACCTTGATGTTTCATTCCCGGGAATTTCAGCTTATGAAAAGGCTCTCAAGAAATTCTGCGAAACAGGTCTTGATGTTCAGATTACAGAGCTTGACGCAACAACATCTGATACATCAGAGGCAGGTTTTGAAAAACAGGCTCAGTACTATAGTGATATTATGGATTTGGCTGTTAAATATTCAGATAATATTTCAGCAGTTGTAATCTGGGGTACTACTGATGACAAGAGCTGGAGAGCTGCAAAATGCCCTGTACTTTTTAATGAAGATTATACAGCAAAGCCTTGTTTCTATTCAATAGTTGATGGTCTTGAAGAAAATCCTGTTGTAACAACTCCAGCAGAAACTACAACTACCGAAGAAGAAACAACTACCAGTTCTACACCCTTGGAAAGCTCAGAACCTGTTGAAACTACTACTGTTTCTGATACCAGTGACAGCAGTGGCAGTGATAGTGCTACTACTGAAACGGAAGTAACTACAACTTCAGAAGAAGTAACTACACTTCCTTCAGAAACTACAGATTTTGTTGAAGCATCACTTCCTGGAGATGTAAACGGTGATTCTGAGATTGATATAAGAGATGTTACTACACTTAACCAGTATATCATAAAGGCTTTGGAACTTGACACTCAAAATCTTGCAAATGCAGATGTAGTTGCTGATGGCGTGATAGATATTTCAGACCTTGGACAGATTAAAAAATATATCATTAAGTTGATTGATAAATTTTAATATATTTTCTATGAAAAAAGTCCCCTTCCTTTCAGGAGGGGGACGAGTTGTTTTATGTGGGTATGATTTAATTAGCTTTAGCTAACTTAAACGTATAATTAACCACAATACTTTTCAAGTATGTTCTTGAGTGCGTTTGCACTTGCATTATGACTTCTTTCAACGGGAATAGAATACTTTTCAGACCTCTGATTTACACTTATTGCCATTTTATGCGAACAGGTATT
>JAZKXQ010000337.1:0-3733 GCA_045611725.1 Oscillospiraceae bacterium | reverse complement strand
TTAAAGGAGATTTTTTGTTATGATGAAGGAAAGATTGAAAAAAATCCGTAAGTACAGAAATATGAATCAGAAAGAATTCAGTGCTGTACTTGGTATTGCTCAGTCTACTGTCGGAATGATGGAAGTAGGCAAGAGAGAAATACTTGAAAGGCATATAAAAACTATATGCTCTATTTTTAACGTTAATGAAGAATGGTTTAGATATGGGAAGGGTAATATGTTTAAAGATTCAAAAAATGTAATTCAGGCACTCGCAGACGAATACAGACTTGATATGTTCGATATGAAGTTTATCGAAGCTTATTCAAATCTCAAGTCAGAAGACAGAAAGAGCATTGTTAACTTCTTTATGGGATTCACTCAGAAAATTTATAGTGAATGTGTTCCAGAAGAAATAACAGATTACAATTCAAAGAGAATTTACAGAGCTGCAAATACTTGTGATGATTGTGATGAATATTCAGAATCAGAAGTTTCTGATATTTCAGATGACAGAATGAATGAAATAGAATCAGCAACAGAAAGTGATGACAATTTATAATACTCATTTTTGATTTGCTGTATATATGGTGAACCGATGTCAATTTACGGAATGTACCGAAGCTGTCGCAATGCTGCGTGGCAGTGCCTCATTGACTGTAATGTTACTTCAGTTCCTGTTATGCTTATGCCTATAACAAGAAAACTTGGAATAAAGGTCATAAAAAACAGAGATGTTAACGAATTAAGATATAATGAAAGCGGAGTCAGTATCTTTGACGGAAATTCATGGTATATAATCTATAATGACAATGAAGGTCATAAGAGAAACCGTTTTACTATAGCTCATGAACTCGGACATATACTTATGGGTCATGAGCTTAAAGACGGTTATTATACAAGGCACCAGACTTGTGTAGTCAAACCCTCGATTGAAACAGAAGCAGATATGTTTGCTGAAAGACTTCTTGCACCAGCTTGTGTATTGTGGAGTCTTAATCTTCATTCCGCAGAGGAAATATCTGAATTCTGCGATATTTCATATTCAGCGGCAAAAAAACGTGAAGAACGTATGAAAATTCTTTATAGACGTAATATGTTTCTGACATCTTCTCTCGAAAAACAGGTTTTCCGTAATTTTGAAACCTTTATAAATGAAGAACGTAAAAAAACTTTTGTTAATGAAGATTTATATAATGAATGATGTAAAGTAATTTGATTCCGTGCTTTTTGTACAGGAATTTTTTTATATTCTGAAACACATCGTGCAAATATTCTATAAGTCTTAAAATAATGTTCTATCCCTGATGAAAGGAGAGCTTTCCGAAGATTATACTGTGTGATTGTTTATACAGGTGTTTTCAACGGAGCAATACGGTTTTGCCGTATTTTATGTTTTATGCTTCTTAACCTTAAAGATATAAATAAATTTTATAATGGAACTAAAGTCCTTGATAATGTATGCCTTACTGTTGAGGAAAATGACCGTATAGGTCTTATAGGGAATAATGGCTGTGGAAAAACTACACTTCTTAGAATAATTACAGAAAAAGAATTTCCTGACAGATTTACTGAATCTGACGGAATTGTTTCTATGTCTTTAAAGGCGTCCGTAGGCTATCTTGAGCAGATGGGAAGTCTTGACAAAGAAAGTACTGTATGGGACGAGATGAAAAGTGTTTTTGTTAAGCTTGATAAGGCATCTGAAAGAATAAAAGAAATAGAAAGTCTTATGGCTGAAGATGAAAATGCACACGATAAATTTGCTGATGAATATTCAGAACTTGTTTCATATTTTGAAGTGAATGAAGGATACAATACAAATGTTAAAATAAAAACAATCCTGCACGGAATGGGTTTTGATGAACAGCATTTCAACAGAAAAATTTCAGGTTTCAGTGGTGGAGAAAAGACTCGTCTTGCAATTGCCAGACTTTTGCTTGAAAATCCTAATCTCCTTATTCTTGATGAACCTACTAATCATCTTGATTTTAAAACTGTAAGATGGCTTGAGGATTACCTAAAAACATATAAGGGTGCTTTGATAGTAGTTTCTCACGACAGATATTTTCTTGATAAAGTAGTTTCTTCCATATGCGAAATAGAAAGAGGCAGACTTACACGATACAAGGGAAATTATACTGCATATACACATCTGAAAAATGATGCTGTTGCACGTCAGAAAAAGGAATATGAACTCCAGCAGAAAGAAATTGCCAAAATGGAGGACTATATTGCCAGAAATCTTGTAAGGGCTTCAACTGCAAAAAGTGCTCAAAGTCGTGTGAAAGCTCTTGCCAAAATGGAGCTTGTGGAAAAGCCTGTTGAATATACAAAAAATGCAAAAATTAGTTTTGACTATGCAATAACTCCGCCTTTTGATTTGCTTACTGTTAAAAATATTGATATTTCAGTAGGAGTCGGAGATAAACGCAGAACTTTAGCTGATAATGTTTCATTCGATATAAAATGTGGTGAAAAAATTGCTGTAATAGGCGATAATGGTATCGGAAAATCCACACTGCTTAAAATTATTCAGAATAAATTACCTCACAGCAAAGGTTCTGTAAGATGGGCTCAGAATGTCAGAATTTCATTTTTTGAACAGGAAAGCTCTCATCTTAATCCGTTGAACAGTGTTATTGAGGAAATTCATTCACGTTATCCCATTATGAATGAAGTGGATATAAGAAATCTTCTTGGTCAGGTAAGAATGACAGGGGAGAATGTCTTTAAGGAAATAGGAGTAATCAGTGGTGGAGAACGTGCTAAGGTATGTTTTGCTATAATGATGCTTGAAAAGGGGAATGTTCTTATTCTTGATGAACCTACAAACCATCTTGACCTTGCGTCAAAAGAGGCGATAGAACAGGCTCTTGAAGAATTTGATGGCACTGTTGTTTTTGTTTCTCACGACAGATATCTGATAAATAAAATCGCATCGGGAATAATTGAAATTAGGACAGACGATGTTGAACGCTTCGAGGGTGGATTTGACAACTATATAAACATTACAGAAAAGCGTGAGGCTGAAAAACTGCTTGAATCTGAAAAAATTAAGCAACAGCAGATTTATGAGAAAAATAATGAGAAAAAGGCACAGGCATATCGTTCAAAGGAACAGAGAAGTCTTGAGGCTCAGAAAAGAAACCGAATAAAACAGCTTGAAATTGAAATGGAGGAAATTCAGAATACTATTGACATTCTCAGCGAAGAAATTACAAGAGAGGAAGTTTATTCTGATTTTCAGCTTATGACTGAAAAATGTTCTGAAATCGACAGGCTGAAAAATCTTTCCAATGATAAATTTGATGAATGGGCTGAACTTTCGGAATAGAAAAAAGGTGCTGTTTTATCAGCACCTTAAATTTTTAATTATTACTTGTTATCTTCTTCAAAGAATTTTGCATTTGATGCAAATAAATCCATATCATCAGAGAAATCCTCATCTTCAGGATTAGGTATTCTTGCACCACATACTCCACAGAACTGGAATTTTACATTTACTTCAGCATTGCACTTAGGACACTGCTTACAGCCACGCATATCGTTTACTTCAAATCTCATCTTTTTGATTCTGCGTCTACGGTCATCAATGTCACGGCAGTAGTTGTTGAGTTCTTCAATGTCCATATCAGGATTTTTGTAGTATGCTTTACCCATTTCTGCAAAAATTTCCTGAATTCTTTCAGCTTCATACATAATCTTTCTTTTAAGATTGCTGAGTTCGGACATATTTTTAGCTTTTTCACTG
>JAZKXQ010000336.1:0-2018 GCA_045611725.1 Oscillospiraceae bacterium | reverse complement strand
CCCATATAATAAAAATATGAAGCGAACAAAACAACAGCTTCAAATAAAACTTATTTAAAAAGGAGACTTTTATTATGAATTGCTTTGGTGGAAATTGCTGCTGGTGGATTATTATCATTCTTTTACTCGTTTGCTGCTGCGGAAATGGTGGTAGCTCTGCAAACAACATTGGTTGTGGTTGCGATAACAACTGTGGTTGCGGCGGTAGCTGCGGCTGTGGATGCTAATTATCCTTTAAGCTTATAAAACTGAAAAGCGGACGCATAGTAATGCGTCCGTTATTTTTTTATATCATTTATTTCAGCATTATATATCCATTCATACAATGTTTTATCATTCAGTACATAAGATATTTTTATATTAAATTCATCTAATCTTGTTATTTCTATACTTTCTTTAAAGTCCTGATAATCTGTATCAATAGGTGTGGCTAACAATTTTTTCGCCCACAACTTATTTGATATATCCTGTATTTCTATGGAAGGAGTTGCAAAGTAATACAATTTATAAATTCGTATATCTTTATCATAAATATTATAATTAATTGCTTCTTCTTTAAAATTAAAAGGTACTGTCAAAAAAATAAATGTGGAAAATACAATCATACATATTGAAAGCATAGAAAAATTTATAACATTCTTTTTATTCTGTTTTTTACTATAATATATAGCATATGATACAAATAACATTATAGTAATTACAGACCAGCATAAAACATCTGTGTATTTTGGAATATCAGGCAAGATAATTATATAATTTATATTAAAAATATAATTTATAATTAATATTAAAGTAAATAATATCCATAAAATTTTTATAATTTTCATATCTAAAACCTGTTGTTTTTTAATATATTAAAAGAAATTGCCTTGCTGATTATTGTAAGATAATTTATATCTTTATCAGACCACTTTTTAAAATGACCATCAAGTTCATAGGAAATAAGTCCTTGTATTTTATCATTTCTGTATATTGCATATTGAAAAGCACCAAGAATATTATTTTCCGACATATAAATATATGCACTCTGTGAACGTCCTTCAAGCATATTTATATTATCTATTGCAAAAATCCCATCAGAATTGAAATTTTCATTGTAATTATCTCTGAAAAAATATTCTGCATTTGAATGAAAATGCTCGTCCGTACTTAAAATACATTTCATTTTGTCAGAAAAATATATGCTTATTCTGTCCAGCTCAAATACCCTTAGAATTTTCATAAGTATATCGTCCATAACAGGCTTTTCAAGAGTAAAAATTTCCTCGCATATTTCAGCTGTAAAACTTACTTTGCTTATCTTAGTGCTTTCAGGCTTTGAATATTCTTCAAGTCTTCCGTGCTTTTCCTTGTCATAGATAATATATCTGTTTCCACCCTTTTGCTTAGCTATTCTTATAGCAAGATTTGCCTGTGCAAATATTTCATCATATTCATTACTGTCTTTAGGATATGACGCTATACCCATTGAACAGGTTATCTTTATATTTCTTGCTATGAATGAAAGTTCTATTTTAGTTCTTATCGCACGGAGAATACCTCTCAGGTCAACTTCATCAACTGTTCCCTCAAGAACCAGCATAAATTCATCTCCGCCTATTCTTCCTGCAATTCCTCTGGAGCTTATTTCCGTTTTTATAATTCTTGCAGTTTCATAAAGAACTTCATCTCCGAAAACGTGACCATATGTATTATTAACATTTCTGAAACCATCAAGATTAAGTATTACAAGATTAACAGTATGCTCAGGCTGTGCAAATATCTGTTTTTTAGCGTGTCTTATAATTACAGTCCTGTTCATAAGCTTTGTAAGAGTATCCATATTGTATTCGATTGAAAAATTAACTTCCTTTGCACGATTTCTTGGGCTTATCATTGAAATAACACCCATTACCTTACGGCTTTCAATATCATTATATCTTGTAATCCCGCTTATAAGACTAAATTCCTTTTTATTTCCAAATGAAAAAATACTTGATTCAAATTCATATTCAAACCTGTAAACACCATTTTTTATA
>JAZKXQ010000335.1:0-8238 GCA_045611725.1 Oscillospiraceae bacterium | reverse complement strand
ATATATTCTTTCAATCAAAAAAATATGGAATCAATATAGAAAAATAATAGATATTATTATGTTTGTAGTCTGTTGTATGTCATTAATTATCCTTCTTTATGATGTAATTTCATTTAAAAAAATTATTGATGCCCTTATATTTGCATTTATTGTTTCCTCAATTATGCTTTTATCTTTTCTCAAAAAATATAAAAAATGGTTCTTTATGTCTTCTTCAGCATTGATTTTTATTTTTGTTTATATGACGTGGGATTTCTGGAGTTCTGTTCACTGGTGGATTTATCTTCTTGTTATAGGGATTTCTCTTATAATTCTTGCAGGAGTAAATGAATATCTTCATTCAAGACAAAGCAGTATTAAAAAATTAACAGATAATTTATTTGACAGCTGGAGCTGATTTCATAACGCATACAGACGCAGAGTTACTTTCATTATGTAAAAATGCGTCTGTTATTTTTGTGTCACTGTCTTTTTTATATGAAAACATTATTGTTGCTGTAATCACAGCTATGAAAATAAGGCTGAAAATTTTTTTCTTGCTCATAATTATATTTCTCCTGTTTATTTAAATTTAATCTTTTCTGTTAATTATAACATTTTTTCCATAAATTTCAATAACATAATTATCTCAAAATTTAACAATTCAGCAACAGGATAAATTTTACTGTATTATTTCTGTAATATTTTAAATATTATTTTTTCACTTTTTATTGACAAATATATCGTTTTGAGTTATAATATAGAAAAAGAACATTTGTTCTTTTAAAAAAGGAGGATTATTTTTGAAAAAAGTTGCACTGACAGTTCCTGAACTGGATAAGAAAATTAAGGAAATGTATTCAATTCAGACAGCTGAAACGAATGATGATACCATAAAAAAGGTAAAACACGCTTTAAGGGAAATAATAAGCAATGACCTTACTGACAGACAAAAACAGATTGTTGTTATGTACTATTATGAGAATTTAAAAATGATGGATATTGCTGAACAGCTTGACATTAATGTTTCAACTGTTTCAAGAATACTCGCAAGAGCAAGAAACAGAATATATGGTCATATAAAATATTATTTTTATTAAAGGAAGTGTTTTTTATGAATACACCAATATGCGATTTTCTTGAAGAATATGCAGAAAAAAATACTTTGAGAATGCATATGCCTGGTCACAAGGGAATATATAATACAGGTTTTATTTCCCAAAGCGTTTTTAAATATGATATAACTGAAATAAAAAATGCCGACAGCCTTTTTGAAGCTGACGGAATTATTATGGAAAGTGAAAAGATTGCATCTGAACTTTTTAAAACAAAAAAAACTTTATTTTCTGTTCAGGGTTCAACTCTTGCAATTCAGACAATGCTTGGTCTTATGAAATCTGAAAACAGAAAGGTTATAGCTTCAAGAAATTCCCACAGAGCTTTTTTAAATGCCTGTGCATTGCTTGACCTCGAAACAGAATGGATTTATCCAGAATATAAATTCGGAATAGTAAGCGGGAAAATAAAAACTGAAGATATTGAAAATGCTCTTGAAAGAAATTCAGGACAGCCTTTATGTGTTTACATAACTTCTCCCGATTATCTCGGAGGTATTGCTGATATTAAATCAATTTCCGAAATATGCAGAAAATATGATGCTCCACTCCTTGTTGATAATGCACACGGAGCGTGTACTTCATTTTTTGAAAAATCTATGCACCCGATACATCTGGGAGCTGATATGTGCTGTGATTCTGCACATAAAACATTACCAGCACTTACAGGAACAGCTTATCTTCATATAGCAAATGAAAAATACTGCGAAAATGCAAAGCTTATGATGTCAGTTTTCGCCTCTACAAGTCCATCTTATATTCTTCTTTCATCTCTTGACTGGTGCAATTCATATATAAAAAACAATATAAAAAAAGATTTGCAGAGAGTTATTTTTGAAATAAAAAATTTAAAAGCGTCTTTAAGCTATAAATATGATTTTGCAGACGGAGAACCTTTGCATATTTCAATTACAGGGATAGATGGAAATAATATGGCTGAACGGTTAAGAGAATATAATATTGAATGTGAATATGCAGATTTTAATTGTATAGTTCTTTTATGTTCTCCTGTAAACAGTCACGAGGATTTTGAAAAATTAAAAAATGCTCTTTCTGAAATAAACCCTATAAGAAAGTTTTATAATGAAAAAATTGTATTTCCAGAGCCTGAAAGGGCTATGTCATTGAGAAAAGCTTTTTTTTCGCCATCTGAATTAATTGATGTTGAACAGGCAGAGGGAAGAATATGTTCTTCTTTGAATGTTCCCTGTCCCCCAGCAATACCAATAAATGTTAGTGGTGAAATAATATCAGCAGAATGTATTGAAATATACAGGAAATATAATATAAGAAAAGTCAATGTTGTAAAATGCTTGACTTGAATTATAGATATGTTATATAATTAAATTCAGAGAAAAAACGGAGAGGAGATTTTAAACTGTGAATGTATATGGCAAACAAAATGCTGTCGATATAATTTCAGCAATGAAAAAAAATAACCGACTTGCTCATTCTTTTCTTATATGGGGAGAAAAGGGAACAGGCAAAAAATTTCTGTCAAAATATACTGCTATGCTTATAATGTGTAATAATTCAGTTAACGGAAAACCTTGTCTTGAATGTCGTTCCTGTCGTAATATTATGAATGATGTTCATACTGATGTTATATACGCAGAACATTCAGGTAAGCTTAATGGTTTTCGTAAAGAGATTATTGAGGAAATATGTCGCAATTCCATAATAACTCCAAATGATGCAGAAAGAAAGGTTTATATTTTCAATGACGCTGATGCAATCACTGTACAGGCACAGAATACTCTCCTTAAAACTATTGAAGAACCTTCAGATTTTTCATACTTCATTTTTACTGCTTCATCAAAAAATATTTTCCTTGATACTATTCTGTCAAGAGTTGTTTCAGTTGGAATTACTGAATGTTCTATTGATGAAACCAGAAAAGCACTTAATGAGATGAATTTTAAAAGTGATGAAATTGAAAATGCAGTTTCACTCCTCGGAGGAAATATTGGTAATTGCATTTCCTATATTACAGATGAAAAATTCAGAAATATTGTGGAATTGACAAAAGTTCTTGCAGATTGTATAATAAATAATAATGAATATATCTTTTTGAAAACTATTTCTGATGCAGAATCCGACAGAGAAATTTTTAAAACAGTAGTTTATTTCCTTGACAGGATTATTCGTGATAGTATGATTATGAAATTCAATGAGAATATTTCATCGGGATTTTATCATAATGGTGCAGTCAGAATGTCAGAAACAGTTGCTCTTTCAAAATGTGAAAAAATACACTATGCACTTGAGAATGCTTTGGAATGTGTATCTTCAAATGTAAATATAAGGCTTGTTACTTCTGCATTATGTGGAAATATAGCTGGTTTTTAGGAGTTTTTATGGCTGAAATTATTGGTGTACGCTTTAAAAAAGGCGGTAAAGTTTATTATTTTTCACCTATGGGAAAAAATATACCAATAGGGGAAAAAGTTATAGTTGAAACAATAAGAGGTGTTGAATGTGGTGATGTTGTTATATCTAACCGTCAGATAGGTGATGATTTCAATGCTCCCATAAAAGATATTATAAGAGTAGCAACACCTGAAGACCTCAAAATTGTCAAAGCAAATATAGAAAAATCCAAACACGCATTTAAAGTATGCGAGGAAAAAATTAAGTTCAGAAAGCTTAATATGAATCTTATTGATGTTGAATGTACATTTGACAATAATAAAATTCTTTTCTATTTTACATCTGAAACAAGAGTCGATTTCAGAGAGCTTGTAAGGGATTTGGCTTCAATTTTCAGAACCCGTATAGAATTACGTCAGATTGGTGTTCGTGATGAGTCAAAAATGCTCGGAGGAATAGGAATTTGTGGTCGTGAATTTTGTTGTAAAGGATATATGGGAGATTTTCAGCCTGTTTCCATTAAAATGGCAAAGGAACAGGGACTTTCTCTTAATCCTACTAAAATTTCCGGGACTTGTGGAAGGCTTATGTGCTGTTTAAAATATGAACAGGAAGGCTATGAGGAACTTTTGAAAATTACTCCAAAAGTTGGAGCATATGTTAAAACTCCTTCCTGTAAAGGTTATGTTGAAGAAGTAAATCTTCTCACAGGAAAACTTAAAGTTAAACCAGAAAATGATAAGGAAATGTCATTCTTTACTGAAAGAAAAGATGTAATTATTATCAAGGATTCTGAAATAAAGCTTAATCGTGAGGAAATTAAAGCTCTTAAAGCACTTGAGGGAAAATAATATTAATGCTAATTCGATGAATTAAAAAATCTCTGAAATGTAGTAAATATGTTAATTTTAAAGGGGAAAACCTCTCGTGCAGGTTTTCCCCTCGCTTTTTTGAAAAAAAGCTTAGCAAAAAACTTTAATTTTGCTATCTTGTTTTTTCAATCAATTTTACTTAATATTATTTACCTAAATAAAGTTTTCAAGCCAATAAATCACAACTGCCGACTATTCCTTACCTATTGCATTTCTTAATGCACGGAGTTCTTCAGCAGTAAGCTCTCTATAATCTCCAGGTTTAAGCATACCAAGTTTAAGAGGTCCTATACTTATTCTTCTAAGCCTTGCAACTTCAAGCCCTACAGCTTCACACATACGGCGAACCTGTCTGTTTCTGCCCTCTTTTATGGTTATTGTCATTACTACTCTACCTGCCTGTTTTTCAAGAACATTAACATTCGCAGGGAGAGTTTTTCTGCCATCAATTTCTATTCCACTTGAAAGCTGTACAAGTTGCTCATCGTTTATATCAGGACGTACAGTAACTCTGTATGTTTTTGTTATATGTTTGCTTGGGTGCATAATTCCATTAGCAAATTCTCCGTCATTTGTAAAGAGAAGTAATCCCTCGGAATTTCTGTCAAGCCTTCCTACAGGATAAACTCTTGTTTCAACATCTTCAAGCAAATCCATAACGCATTTTCTTTCTTTTTCATCTGCAACAGTTGTAACATATCCTCTTGGCTTATTAAGCATTAAATAAACAAAATTTTTCTTTTTCGGGATATATATTCTTTCTCCGTCAACTGTTATCAAATCTTTAAAAGTAGCCTTATCTCCTACTTTTACAGGGTGACCATTAAGCTTTACTCTGCCCTGTTTTATAAGGAGTTCAGCTTTTCTTCTTGAACAGTATCCACTGTCTGCCATAATTTTATGAATTCTTATACCTTCCATTTTAATCCTTTCCGAATAATTCTTTTATTCTGTCTTTAAAAGTTTTTTCTTGTTCAATGAATTTAAATTCTGCATTTTCACAGGCTTTAAGTTCAATTGTTTCCATAAATATTCCATTACAGTAATAATCCACAGTTCCGACAATATCCCCATAATTTACAGGAGCATAAAGAAATGGTTTCATATTTATCTGATGTGTGATATTATAACTTTTTCCGTCAACATTTCCATATTGCAAATCACTGCAAGGGGATACGGAAATAAAATCCTTATCAGAACCTGCAACATCTGTCTTTATGTATTCTGTAAGGTCTGCTGTTTTCAGAGTTACTTTCTGAAAACCATAATCATACATTTTCATATGGTCATTCCAGTCATCAGGAGCATTTAAAGTAATGCATATGAGAGTAACTCCGTTTCTTTCACAGGCTGATACAAGGCATCTTCCTGCCTCATCTGTAAAGCCTGTTTTAACTCCTATAACTCCCTCATACATACCAAGTAGCTTATTGGTATTGTAAAGCGTTCTTTTAAAAGGGGGATTACCAAATTCAACTTCAGCAGATTTACTTCTGCATATTTCTCTGAAATCAGAATTTCTCAAAGCTTCACGGGTAAGAAGTGCCATATCGTATGCAGTGGAATAATGTTTTCCGTCAGCCTCAAGACCAGATGGAGTAACGAAATTTGTATTCTCCATTCCAATCTGTCTGGCACGTTCATTCATCATTTCAGCGAATTTTTCAACAGAACCTGCAATTTTTACGGCTGTTGAATTGGCTGAATCATTTCCCGATGGCAACATCATACCATAGCATAAAGCTCTTTTGCTTACTATGTCATCTTTTACAAGTCCCATTGATGAACCTTCAACCATAATTGCGTCAGGGTCTACAGTAAATCTTTCATCAAGATTACCACTTTCAAGGCAAAGCAGAGTTGACATAATTTTTGTAGTACTTGCCATTGAACGCTGTTCATAAGCATTTTTTTCAAATACTATCTGAGCAGTTGAGGATTCAATAAGTATCGCTGAACCTGCCGAAACATTGGGGACAGCAGATACCTTCAAAGGAATTGAGAATGACAGAATCAGAAATAATGCAGTTACTGATAAAATAAGTTTAGCAATCATAAAAAAGTACCTCCATAAAAATTCTTCAGAACGGAAAACAGATTTCCATACTTATTTTATGGAGAATACTCTTTTTTCAGTATTATTTATTCAGTTTTTTTCTTATCATCTTTTGAGAATATATCTGCAATTTTGTCAATAACCTCAGGAACAGTATTTATAATTGCATTTTCTTTCTGTGCATTTACAGACATCTGCAGGAGTTTGACATCTCCATCATTTTTAATTACTATAAAAGCAAGTGGCTGAATTGATACTCCAGCACCTGCACCGCCTCCGAAAAGCTCCTTTTCAGATTTTGAGGGCAGGTCAGAACCTCCCGAACCAAAACCGAAACTTACCTTTGATACAGGAATAATGTGAGTACCATCTGGGAAATCAATAGGATTTCCTATTATTGTGTTCACATCTACCATCTGTTTTATTCTTTCCATAGCATTGGACATAGTTTCATTAAGCTTATTGCTCATTTTAAGCAACCTCCTTGGATTTTTTATAAATTATTTTTGCATAATTGATAAGAATTTTTAAAGCAAGATGTACTCCTGTACCGAGTCTTGCCTTTAATGTAAAGCTTAAATCAAAAACATTTCCCGATTGATTATATCTTAATCCTATTGAAACGCTTTTGAATGTAGTTTTGAACAGGGAACAAATAACGCCTAAAGCATTGTATACAATACCATTCATTATGCCGTAATTGACAGCACATTTATATGCGTCCTCATTACAGCTTAAAAAGTATACATAAACATCTTTTACGGCAATTTTTCCTCCCGATTTTTTTATATCTTCTGAACTTGCTTCAACAAGTTTCAGAATAGTATCTATTAAATCTGCTGTATTCTTTTTTTTATCGGATTTTTTCTTTTTGCTTTTCTTTGAAGATTTATCAGTATTTTTTTCTGAATTTAATTCTGTTTTATCTTCTGAAGAATTTTCTGTATTCTGCTTATCCGATGATTTTTTTTTGATTTTTTTGCCTTTTATTTTCTTTGCAGTTTTTTTCTTTATGGGGAATACTTTAAACAGAAAATACTTAACTTTAATATCAGGAACGCCACCTATATAACTTACATCTACGGAAACAGAAAACGACATCAGCATAGCAATTATAAGGAAAATTATCAGCAATACTGTAAGAAATTTCATTATTCAATGCCTTTCTTTTCAGTCTGCGGAATTTCCTGTTCAACGGGAGGAAGCTCATCGAGTGAAGATATACCAAAGCTTCTTAGGAATAAATCTGTAGTCTTATAAGCTATCGGTCTGCCAGGTATTTCAAGACGTCCTGCCTCGCAGATAAGACCTTTTTCAGCTAATTTTGATACTACGGCAGAACTGTCAGTACCTCTTACGCTTTCAATAAAGCTTTTTGTAACAGGCTGATTGTATGCTATAAGGGCAAGACATTCCATACCTGCCTGTGAAATCGGAGTTTTACTGCTTGTATCCAGTATATTTTTTATATAATCTGAATACTGTTTTTTTGTACATAGCTGATAACTTTTTCCAAGCTTTAAAATCTGGAATGAGCTTTCACAGTTTTCATATCTGTCATTAAGAGCCTGTATCATTTTAGGGAGCGTTTTGCTGTCCAGATTACACGATTGTGCAAGTTTATCATCGTCAACAGGTTCTCCATATGCAAAAAGCACAGCCTCAACGGCAGAAAGCTTTTCATTGAAACTCATTTTTTATTCTTCCGTTACTGAAAACTTACAAAAAGTTATAACAATCTTCTGAAAAGTTATAATTATTATAACTTCTATGTTTCATTCCTTTTTCACTGCGTCCAATTTTGCTTTTAAAAAGCTACTCTTGTTTGGTGTGACGCCTTAAAGGC
>JAZKXQ010000334.1:0-10952 GCA_045611725.1 Oscillospiraceae bacterium | reverse complement strand
AAGTGTCGTAGTAATAAAGAACGCTGTTCCCGATAAATTCAGAAACAGCGTATTTAAACGGAAAGAGAGGGATTCGAACCCTCGAACGGGTATTAGCCGTTACACGAGTTCCAGTCGTGCGCCTTAGACCAGCTCAGCCATCTTTCCACAATTTGATAAAAAATATACCTAATATTTTTTAGTGCGAGTGACGGGACTTGAACCCGTACGCCAAAGACACACGCCCCTCAAACGTGCCTGTCTGCCAATTCCAGCACACTCGCAAACATCAATCTTGACTTTTTAGATTATACCATAAAAAAACGCAGATGTCAAGTATTTTTTTATCTAATTTAAAACAATAATCTACAATAGTAGAAATTAAAGGGGTTATTAAACTCTTTTATAAAAAATAACCCCTTTAAATAGATTAAAAAAATCAAGACTATGGTTTGCAATTTACTTTATGATACCATATTAAGACAAATTTGTCAAATGATTATGTATATGATTTTATTATATCAGCATAAACGGAACATATTCTGTCATATTTTTCAAAGAGCTGTTTCTGGAGTTCTTCAACTTCTTGCGGGAAACTTTCCTTTGTTAATTTTTCATGTTTTAAGCATATATCTCCCATTTCATCAGCACCTATGGAATATGCATTATTTTTAAAGCCGTGAACTTTTATAGAGTAATTTTTATAATCATTCTGATTATAAAGCTCCTCGAGTTCAGTCTTCATTGGAAGGTTTACAAAGAATTTGAATATTTCAATATAAAATTCAACATCGCTGTTACAGTTTCTTACTCCCGAAGCAAAATTTATTTCATTAAGATTTTTTCTTAAATTTCTGAATATATATTTACAGTTTTCAGAGTTAAGCTCTATTTCAGGAATTTTATGGGAAATACTTTCCTGATTATTGGAATCAGAAAACTTTTCGGAAAGATAATCCAATATTATTTTATCAAGCACATCAGGCATTATTGGTTTTGAAAGGAAATCGTCAAAGCCTTCATTTATATATTTTTCCCTGTCGCCTACGATGGCATTTGCTGTAAGCATTATAACAGGAACTTCCTCACAGAGTTTTCTTTTCTTTATTTCGTGAAGTGTTTCTATTCCGTCCATATCTGGCATCATATGGTCAAGGAAGATAAGGTCAAAAGATTGTTTTTCAAGAATTTCAAGGCATTTTCTTCCACCGTCAACTTCTGTAATCTGCATTTCAGTATCTTTAAGAAGTGCTTTAAATACTTTAAGATTAAGAAGATTATCATCAACGACAAGAATTTTTGCGTCAGACATTGTATATTTTTTACGGGATTTTGTTTCTTCGGAATGTTGAATATCTTTCTTTCTGAAATTTCCAAGAGGCTTATTGTTTATTATTTTCTGTTCAATATCGAATGAAAATTCACTTCCTACGCCATATGTACTTTGAATTTTAAGTTCGCTGTTCATCAGTTTAAGGAGTTTCTGGACGATATTCATTCCAAGACCTGTACCTTCAACATTTCTGTTTCTTGACATATCAATTCTCTGAAATTCGTCGTATATTTTTCCTAAATCCTCTTCTTTTATGCCAATTCCTGTATCTTTTACGGAATAACTAAGGATTGCTTTTTCACCATCTGTTTTACATCTTAATTTAAGGGTTATTTTTCCTTTATCTGAATATTTTACAGCATTTGTAAGCAAATTGAGAAGAACCTGTTTTATGCGTTTATCATCTCCGAAATATTCAGCCGGTATTGATTCATCTATATCAAATTCAAGGGAAATTGGTTTTTCCTGTACTTTAAGATTTATCATATTATATAAATCATTAAGCATAATGTTGAGCTGATAATTTACAGGGACTATTTCCATCATTCCCGATTCAATCTTTGAGGAGTCAAGGATTTCATTTATAATACTTAAAAGCATTACAGAAGATGTTTTAACGTCCTCTGCATAATGGCATACATTTTCTTCAGTACTTTCACGGAGAATCATTTCATTCATACCCATTACTGCATTGATAGGCGTTCTTATTTCGTGGGATATTCTTGCAAGGAACTGAGTTTTTGCACGGTTAGCATTTTCAGCCTCAATTTTAGCCTTTTCGAGTTCATCAGTAAGTCTTGCTTTTTCAAGGCTTCCACTGACGATATTGAAAATACCATTGCATATGGACATAAATGAGATACATATAAGACAGCGAGGCATAGCATAGTACAAGCCAAGAGTTAAATAAGGGTTATTATTTATTTCAGTCAGTGCAAAATGATTGTTGACTATATAATTGTCGAGGGTGGTATTTGTAAGCAGAACCATATTTGCATCACATAATCCGAAAAAATATCCTCCATAGACTACTGCAAAGGTGCTTATTACTGTAAGAACGTAGACATATCGCATTATCTGTTTTGATGAATACAGGGTAGCAAAGAGGAATGGCAGAGTCATTACAATTGTAACGTGATACGTTATAAAAATTCCCATTATAGAGAACGTTGTTATAACGCAGAACAGGATAAAGTATTTTGTTTTTTCATTGGATAATGACATTTTCGGAGCTACCAGCCGTACTATAATATATATAGCAAGAGATGGAATAAATCCATAGAACATAAGATTATGGTCAACTATAAATACATTCAATACATTCAGAACCAAAGTTATAAAATAAAGTAGTATTGTTACTGAATAACATCGTAGTACATATGTATTTGCTATATATTCTCTGTCTTCGAGATAGACAGATATATCGTCATTCTTTTTTTTGTTTTTCATAAAAATCCGTTTTAATGATTGTCTAAAAATAACAGTCATATTTTCCTTTCGTTTTAATATTTTGTACATATAGATGTATTATACTATAATTATATCATATATTTATACATTTTTCAATGAAAAAATTTTACTTACAGATATTTTTTATGCTATTGACAAAGTATTGTTGATATGATATAATCTAACCTTATTAGCAAAAAGGAGATTATATATATAATGGACAATGAAAAAATTCTGGAAATTCTGAAAAAGCTTGAAAAATCGAATCCTGTTGAATTTTTCAGCAGAATGAATGAAACTCAAATGGGAACAGGGGCGGTTCTGAAATTTCTTTATGAGAATGAAAAAACTGTAACAGCTGGAGAGATAAGCAGATTTATGCATATCAGTAGTGCAAGAATGGCTGTTCTTTTAAGGAAAATGGAAGAAAGAGGTCTTATTATAAGACAGATGGGCATAAGAGATGCAAGAACCATTATGGTTAGTCTTACTGATTTTGGTTTTCAGACAGCAGAGAAAATGCATAAGGAATTATGCAATCACATACAAAAAGTGATTGATAAAGTAGGCATTGAAAGAATTATGGAATTTATAGCCATTTCAGAAGAAATACAGGAAGTTTATAAGTCAACAGCACCTTGCTTTTCAGAAGAAAATAATTAAAATTAAAGATTTCTCGTATTTGTTTAATAATAAGATTGACAAATTATTTGAATTAATGTTATACTATGTATGATAAATAAATGTATTCTATACAATTTATTTCCTAAATTTTTTTAAGGATGTGGCTTATGAATATCTGGCACGACATCAGCCCAAAGCGTATCACTCCAAAGGACTTTGTGGCTGTTATTGAAATTTCAAAAGGAAGTAAAATCAAGTATGAACTTGATAAGGCTACTGGTATGATTATGCTCGACAGAATTCTTTATACTTCTACGCATTATCCTGCAAACTATGGATTTATCCCAAGAACTTATGCCGATGACAAAGACCCCCTCGATGTCCTTGTTCTCTGCTCGGAAACACTCTATCCGAAAACCCTTGTGAGATGTTATCCAATAGGAGTTATAAGAATGATTGACAATGACCGTCAGGACAACAAGATTATCGCAATTCCCTTTGATGACCCAACTTATAACACATACAGGGATATTGACGAACTTCCTACCCATATCTTCGATGAAATGATGCACTTCTTCAGAGTATACAAAGAACTCGAAAATAAATCAACTGCTGTTGATGAAATCGATAATTTGGAAGTGGCAGTGGAGATTATCCGTAACGATATTGAAAGCTATATTGAAAATTTTTGTAAATAATAAAAAAATGAAGGGATTGTGATTTTAATGAAATCAGCAGAAAATAATAAGGTTTTATTCGACCCCGAAACAAGAGTTGCTCCTCTCGGAGTTATTTCTATGTCAGGTACAGAGGAACTTTCAGACAAGATTGACAAGTATCTCGTTGCCTGGAATAAAACAGGTGGCTGTAAAAAGGAAACTTTCCTTGTTGAAAGCCAGTGTCCGAGATTTTCTTCCGGAGATGGTAAAGGTCTTATAAAATCTACCGTAAGAGGAAATGACCTCTTTATTATATGCGATGTGGGAAACTATAACTGCAAGTATAAAATGTTTGGCAGAGAAAATTCTATGTCACCAGATGACCATTATCAGGATTTAAAGAGAATTATTCAGGCAGCTTCGGGTAAGGCTCATAGAATTAATGTCATTATGCCTATCCTCTATGGTGGACGTCAGCACAGAAGAAGTTACAGAGAATCTCTTGACTGTGCATTTGCTTTGCAGGAACTTCAGTCAATGGGAGTTTCAAACGTTGTAACCTTTGACGCTCACGACCCAAGAGTTCAGAATGCTGTTCCTCTTATGGGATTTGATAATGTTATGCCTACTTATCAGGTATTAAAATCCCTTTTCAAGAATATTCCGGATATTGATATATCAAAGGAAAAATTTATGATTATCAGCCCAGATGAAGGTGCTTTGGATAGAAATATGTATTATGCTTCTGTTCTCGGCGTTGACCTCGGAATGTTCTATAAGAGACGTGACTATTCAAAAATAGTAAACGGAAGAAATCCTATTGTTGCTCACGAATATCTCGGAAATTCCGTTGAGGGAAAAACTGTTTTCGTTGCTGATGATATTATTTCCTCAGGTGAATCAATGCTTGACCTCGCTTATGTTCTCAAGGAGAAAAAGGCTGAAAAGGTTATCGCTTATGCAACTTATGGACTCTTTACAAACGGTCTTGAAAAATTCGATGAAGCATATAAAAATGGTATAATTGATGGTGTATTCGGTACTAACCTTACTTACAGGTCAGAGGAACTCCTTTCAAGAGAATGGTTCAATGAGGTTGATGTTTCAAAATATATCGCTTACTTTATTTCTGCTATTAATCACGATGTTTCAGTAAGCACAATTATTGACCCTCACGAAAAAATAAAACAGCTTTTAAAATCAAGAAATAAATAATTTAAAATCGGAGGTTTTTTTAAGCCTCCGATTTTTGGAAAGGAAATAAATATGGAATTTATAAGTTCAGAAAATATCAAAAGTTTAGCAAATCCAGGAGTTGTATCAAGACAGCTTTTAAATCCCGATAACTCCGAAAGTAAGAGAGTTACAATAACAGAAGTTCATCTGGAAACAGGTGCGTCACAACCACGACATACTCATAATGCCTCAGAACAGATATGGTATGCTACAAAAGGCTGTGGAAAACTTCTTCTTGCTGATGATGTTGAAAAAGAATTTAAAGCAGGTGATGTAGTAAGATTTGCTGATAATGATGTTCACGGCTTAAAAAATGATGGCGATACTGAATTTGTTTATATTTCAGTAACAGCTCCTCCTATTCATTTCGGATATGCCTATAAAGATGAAAAATAATCAGCTTGTCAATAAAATTTATTGATAAAAAATAATATTTATGTTATAATCAGATATATAAATTAATAGTGGAGGTAATGTATATGGAAATTAATGAAATGCTTGGTATGATACTTAATGAAGTCAAAAAAGTTTCTGAAAAAGTTGATAAGCTTGAAACAAAAGTCGACAATCTTGAACAGAGAATGGATAGGCTTGAAACAAAAGTTGATAAACTTGAACAGAAGGTCGACAATCTTGAACAGAGAATGGACAGACTTGAAACAAAAGTCGATAAGCTTGAACAGAGAATGGACAGGCTTGAAACAAAAGTTGATAAGCTTGAACAGAGAATGGACAGACTTGAAGCCAAATTCGACAAGCTGGAACAGAGAATGGACAGACTTGAAACAAAAGTCGACAAGCTTGAACAGGGACAGATTGAACTTAATCAGCGTATGGATAGGCTTGAAACAAAGATGGAACAGAATTTCAAGGAAACACAGCAACAGCTGGTTAATACTGTTAATGTTCTTGGTAAGGAACACGAAGTAAACAAAATTATTATAAAAAATCTTATCTATGATGTTGAAATGTTAAAAAACTAATATTTTATTTTTATCAAACTTGCGTTAAAAAACGCTGTTTCTGGAATTATCGGGAACAGCGTTCTTTTATTTATTTTTTAATAAAATCGATAAATTCTGTATTTTTGCAATCCTGAATAAAAAAATAAAAAATACTATTGAATATTTTCTACAATATGTTATAATAAAAATGAGATGTTTTCTCATAAACAGAGATATATACAAAAACAAAAGACAAAGGAAGTATTTATTATGGATAACACAACACTTTATATGACGAATATCGTCAAAGGCTATGATGTTGAGGGAATTTGCGATTTTATGCAGATTCAGCATCTTTATGATTCGGCAGTAAGCGAAGTTAAAACAAGACTTCATATTCTTGACAATGAATTTAAGGTGAAATTTCAGAGAAATCCTATTCATTCAATAGAGAGCCGTCTTAAATCTCCACAGAGTATTCTTGAAAAATTACAAAGAAAAGGCTATCCTATTTCACTTGTATCTGCTAAAAAACATCTTTATGATATAGGTGGAATAAGAGTAATATGTCATTATATCGATGATATTTATATAATTGCAAGAATGCTTTCAATTCACGATGATATAAAAATTATAAAAAGTAAGGATTATATAAAAAATCCTAAGCCAAACGGATACAGAAGTCTTCATCTTGTAATAAGTATTCCCGTTTATCTTTCAACAGGAAAAGAAGATGTTGCTGTAGAAATTCAGATAAGAACCATTGCTATGGATTTCTGGGCAAGTCTTGAACATCAGTTGAGATATAAATCGGATAATCAGGTTTCAGATGAACTTGCAGTTCAGCTGAAAAATTGTGCTGAGAGAATTGCTCAAACCGATTCTGAAATGCAGGAGATATTTTACAAACTTAATGAATAACTATTGACAGATTCTAATAATAATAGTAAAATATATTGAGAAATATTTTCTGAAAGGATTTTTGCATATGAAAAAAAATAATAACTTTATTACTGCATTTACAGTAATGTCAGCAATTTTTGTTCTTGTAGGGCTTTTCCTTGTTCTTCAGCCTGAAATTTCTGAACAGATAATGGGCTGGATTGTCGGAATGGTCTTTGTTATATACGGAATTATAAAGGTTTTTGGATATATATTCAATATCGGATTGAAAAGTGAATCCTCCTTTAATCTTATAAGCGGACTTCTCAATGCTGGAATTGGTATGTACATAATTATGAATCACGGAAGTGTTCTGTCATTTGCTACTGTAATTACAGGAATTACAATCTGTTTTGAAAGTATTATGAGAATTATAACTGCTTTTGAAATGAAAAAGTCGCAGTATTCAGACTGGCAGAAAGAAATGACTTCAAGCGTTATATCTCTTGTTATATCTGTAATTCTCATAATAATGCCGTTTAATACGGTGCTTACAGCCTATAGACTTATAGGAATTGCTCTTATTGCAAATGGTATTTTCAGATTTGTAAGTGCATATAGAATTTCAAAGATTTCCAGTTTTTCAGAAGATTCAGTTATAATTGAAACAACTGCTGTTATTGAAGATACTGATGAAACTAAAGATGAATAAATAATTAAACCTCCCTTACTGTGAAAGTAAGGGAGATTTTTTATATTATTTTTTCCCACATCTTTTATCATATGCAGGATTACACGCATAAAAATTCTTTGAATTAAGTTTATCCTGACATATTCTTAAACCTTCTCCAAATCTCTGAAAGTGAACTATTTCCCTTTCCCTCAGAAATTTTATAGGTTCTCTTACATCATAGTTGTCAGTAAGTCTTAATATATTATCATAAGTTGTTCTTGCTTTTTGTTCAGCTGCCATATCCTCGTGCATATCTGTTATTACATCGCCTTTTGACTGGAAATATGCTGCTGTAAACGGTTCACCCGATGGCGACTGAGGATATATTCCCAGTGTATGATTTACAAAATAATCTTCAAAACCATTCTTCTTTATCTCTTCGGGACTTAATCCTTTTGTTAACTGATAAATTATGGCTGATATTATCTCAAGATGTGCCAGTTCTTCAGTACCTGTATCGTTATCGGTATAGTACATTTGGAAAAGCCCTGTTTTACGGGATTTTCTGGTTGTTGGTATTATATGAGTTTATTCATTTTGTTTTAAGACTATGCTCTATTTACATCTGATTGCAAATTACTTATACAAAAAATGAGCGAATTATTTGAGAAATCCAACAAAAAATGAGGGAATTATCAGAGATTTACAACAAAAACTGAGCGAATTAAAAACTGGAAATGTCCGTTCAGCTTAACGCCATTACACAAGCTCATGCATCTTATTTGCAAGATAAAGAGGAACATTCACAAAGGTGTCATTGCTCTCATATCCCAGCTTAGAGAAACGCACAGCCTTTTGTGGCTTATACTCCTTGAGATAGCTCTTAAAGCTTGCAGAGGTCACGCTTTCACCAGCCTTGACTTCAATCGGAATAATATCCATTCCGTTTTGCACAATAAAGTCAATTTCGCTTGTAGCTGTCGGAGCATAATACTTAGGTTCAGTATCATACAGCGCCTTTATCTGCTGCAATACATAGTTTTCTGTCAATGCACCTTTGAACTGATAATCAGATTTCAGCAAAATTGCCTCGTTGCTAATTGCCGCCATATGCTTCATAAGTCCAACATCGAACATAAACAGCTTGAAATGATTTAACTGTTCGTATGCTTTTAAGGGGTGTTCTGGCTTACTAACATTATATATACGCAACACCATACCTGCTGATACAAGCCATTCAATAGCCTCCTCAAACTCTCTCGCTCTTGCACCCTCACGAACACAGCCATAAACGAATTTCTCATTATCTTTTGAAAGCTGAGTCACAAGGCTGCGGAATACCATAAGAATACGTCCGCTGTTGACTTTTCCATTGTGCTTGGAGAAGTCATTTTCATATAATTCAATCAATTCCTGCTGAATACGGGAAATCTCGGCAGGGTCTTTGTGAGTAATCCATGACTGCACACATTCGGGCATACCACCGATAATCAGATAATAATTATAAGCGTCAAGCAGCTTGTTGTGGAATATTTCCTCAATCTGCTGTCTTTTTTCAATGTTGGTGTAGTAGGAATACAGCCCCTCGTCCGTAGCAGCGAGGAACTCATCAAAGGTCATAGGACTTACGTTCAGAAGATTAACCTTGCCCACAGGGTATGACTTAGGCTTTGCGAGCAGTGTGCCAAGCAAACTTCCTGCGGAGATGATGTGATATTCATTTGCCTTTTCACAAAAGTATTTCAAGGAATTAAGAGCCTCCGAGCATTCTTGTACCTCATCGAAGATAATCAGATGTTTTTCGGGAAGAATCTTTTTGCCTTTGATTAACCCTAAAAGCTCAATAATTCTGTGCGGATTTTTGTTAGTTTCAAAGATAGACTTTAATTCGTCCTCTTCATCAAAGTTGAAGTAGAATGTGTCATTATAATACAGCCTGCCGAACTCTTCCATAAGCCAGGTTTTGCCCACCTGTCTTGCGCCCTTGAGTACAAGAGGCTTACGGTCAGTGCTGTTTTTCCAAACTAAAAGTTCTTTTATTGCATTACGTTTCACATTATCACGCTCCTTATAAGTGGTATTATACCACTTTTCGATAATTATTTCAATAGATTTTTACACATTTTCTGAAAAGTTTTCGAGTTGATTTTACACATTATCTGAAAATAATAAAGCCCGTAAGCAATGCTCACGGGAAAATTTTAATATTAAGCTTTTTAAATAGCGATTTCATCCGAATAAGGGATAGAAAAGCCAAAATCATCGTCAGGTATGGAATCATCATAACTTGAGTTATGCTGCATATGCCATTCTCTTTCTTCCTGTATCATTTCACCCACTGGGTCTGGAATATCGTCATCGCAATAATCATAATTGAGTTTGCCTAATGCAATTTCTTCTTGTATCATTAAATCAATTTCATTAGGTTCATCAAAATCATCACAGCAAGCGTCAGGATAACTATATTCTGGGTTATAAGAATCTGGAAAACTATATATCTGATTACAAGCCTCTGGATAGCTGTATTCCTGATTACAATTCATCCCTGGTGTATACTGAGGAATTGATAACGGTGCAGGCAATGTCGTAAGTGTTGGTGGCGTTATGACATTATTATTCTGTTCAAGCTGTTTACGCTTTTCACGACTTCTCTGTTTTCTTTTTCTGTTTTCCATTCTTGTATGCATACAACGTTCGTAGTCGTAAACCGCCTGACAAGTTGTCAGATATACGCCCTCGTTCTCTGTAATAACAAAAAAGTAATTACAGCTTATGAGAAACTGAACAATCTGATGTACTTTGTCAGCAGGAATATGAAATTTTGAAGAACAAGAATCTATGTGGTATTTATATTCATACTCATCATATTTAGTTCTGTATCCGTCTTTAATCATTTCTGCGGCAAAGTAAAAAATAACATTAAGCACTCCTAAACCAATTTCAGCATCAAAAGCAAGTATTCTTGCTGTAATATCGCCGTATGGGTCAAAAGTAATATATTTAAGGTCAATTCTATATGCAACACCATTATCCTCACATTGCGTTGGATATTTAGAATTAAGCTCCTCAATGATATTCTGTGGAATAAACTTTCTTTTTACTACTCCTTCTTTAGCCATAGATTAATTTCTCCTTGGTTTTTACGATATTTAAGGGTAATTTAAAGAGAACCC
>JAZKXQ010000333.1:0-1465 GCA_045611725.1 Oscillospiraceae bacterium | reverse complement strand
CCATATTCAAACATTCCAAGGTCATTAAAGAGTACAGTCGGAGTAGTCCCATATCTTTCAATACATTCCTGTACTTCAGAATATGTTTCAGAATTATGCATAAATACAGGTGCTTTATATTTCTTTGAAAGTCCTGCAATGCCTTCAAGAATTTCTTTTCTTGTGGTATATTCAGCGTGAAATCCGAGTTGATAAGATATAAGGGGATTGAGTGAATTGAATTTTTTATAATTTTCTTCAATAGATTCAAGAGTTTCAACGAAATTATTTATTTCTCCACAAAAAACTGTTCTGAAACCACAATCAATTGATGCTGATGCAATTGCCTCGGGGTTGCAGTACATATCAAAACAGGAAGTTATTCCACTTGTTAAATATTCAAGAATTGCGATTTTTGTAAATGTGTATATATAATCAGGATTAAGTTTAGCTTCCATAGGGAAAACTTTATCATAAAGCCAGTTTTTCAAAGGCAGGTCATCAGCATAAGAACGCAGAAATGTCATAGGTGAATGTGTATGTGCATTTTTAAATCCCGATATAATAAGATTGCCATTAAGATTTATATTTCTGTCAAATTTTTTATCAGTTTCCTTTATATGCTCTCCTGCATATTCAATAACAGTATCTTTTATATGAACTTCACCATCATATATTTCAAATTTATTATTATTGAATGAAAGAATTTTTGCATTATAAAAGCGTATATTCATAAAATCACCGCCTTTGAGAAGTCAGAACAATTTTAAATTTAATGAATTAAAAAATTCATTGTAAATAGGTTAGTTTAAAAGCTTTTAAAGGGGAAAACCTCTCGTGCAGGTTTTCCCTTCTTTTCAGCCTTTGGCTGAAAATTCACCCTTTTCGAGCGTTTAAACGCTATTTTATTCACTTCGTGAATAGTCAGGGCTTCGCCCCGACACCCCACAAGCTTTTAAAAAAGCTTGGCCAAAACTTTTATTTTATTTAATGTTTGTTTTTATCTGATTTTAAGATAATTTTTTGTAAATCTCAGAAATAGATTCTGATACAAGTTTTCTGAAAAGAGGAGCTTTTCTGTCAGCGGTTTCCTGAACTTCTTTATGATTTAACGGATTTTCAGAGATACCACAAGCCATATTTGATATACAGGAAATTCCACATATTTTCATACCCATATGATTACCTGCAATTGCCTCACATACAGTACTCATACCAACAGCGTCAGCTCCAAGCAATCCACACATTCTTACTTCTGCAGGAGTTTCATAATTAGGACCTGTAAGCTGAATATATATCCCTTCTTTAAGGTCTATATTATTTTTTGATGCTGTCTGTTTGATGATGTCCCTTAACTTAAGGTCATAGACTTCGCTCATATCTGGGAATCGTGTTCCCAGTTCATCAATATTTTCTCCTATAAGACAGCTTTTAACAAAGCTTGAAATATGGTCTGAAATCAGCATAAAATCTCCTGCACTGAAAT
>JAZKXQ010000332.1:0-2856 GCA_045611725.1 Oscillospiraceae bacterium | reverse complement strand
ACGCCTTCCTTAGCCTCAATAGCCTGATGAAGTCCGTCATTGAAACGTCTTCCGTGCATAAGACGACCTGTAAATTCATCAACGATTACAATCTCATCTTCACCTTTATCATTCTTAGCTATAACATAATCAACATCAAGTTTCATAATACCATTAGCCTTAAGAGCCTGGTTGATATGATGAAGAAGTGTCATATTTTCAGCGTCCATAAGATTAATTACATTGAATGCCTTTTCAGCCTTTTTGATACCCTGACGAGTAATTGTAGCCGTTTTAGCTTTTTCATCTATTATATAATCACAATCATCAAGCACATCTTCCTGATTTGACTTCTCGTCCATTTCAACAACTGTCTTTGAAGTAAGTTTCTTTGCAAATTTATCAACAATCTGATAAAGTTCAGTAGATTTATCTCCCTTACCTGAAATAATAAGAGGAGTTCTTGCTTCGTCAATAAGGATTGAGTCAACTTCGTCCACGATAGCAAAGTTAGGAGCTCTCTGAACCATATCCTTTTTATATATTACCATATTGTCACGCAGATAATCGAAACCAAGTTCATTATTTGTCGCATATGTAATATCTGCATTATACGCCTCACGTCTTTCATCATTTGAAAGACCGTGAAGAATTACGCCTATTGTAAGACCAAGATAACGATAAACCTTACCCATTTCTTCAGCCTGATATTTTGCAAGATAATCGTTTACAGTAACAACGTGAACGCCTTTTCCAGAAAGTGCATTAAGATATGATGCAAGACAGGCAACAAGAGTTTTACCTTCACCCGTTTTCATTTCAGCGATACGACCCTGATGAAGAACTATAGCACCTATAATCTGAACAGGGAACGGTTTTTTTCCGAGAACACGAAAAGCAGCCTCACGACAAGTAGCGAGAGCTTCTGGAAGAACATCATCCAGAGTTTCGCCGTCTGCAAGTCTGTTTCTGAATTCCTGAGTTTTCGATTTGAGTTCTACTTCTGAAAGATTGGAATATTCAGTTTCAAGGTCAAGAACCCTCTGTTTAATAGGTTCAATTCTTGCAAGTTCCCTCTTACTGTAATTTCCAAATATAGTATCTAAAAAGCCCATTTATATAGTCCACCTTAAAAAAATTTTTTTAATTTTACACATTAAAATAATTATAACAAGATTATTCAATTATGTCAAATTATTTTTTCCATATCTGCAAAAATTTCTCATATCACAAATTTTACATTCTGGATTTTTTGCCTTACAAACATCACGTCCGAAAAGAACAAGCCTATGACAGAAATCAGATGAACACTCTGGAGGTATTAAAGGAATTAAATCCTTTTCAACCTTAAAAGGTTCTTTATTATCAGTAAGACCGAGTCTTCCAGAAATTCTTATACAATGTGTATCAGCAACTATTGCAGGTAATCCGAAAATATCTCCTCTAATAAGATTAGCGGATTTTCTCCCTACACCAGAAAGTGTCAGAAGTTCTTCCATAGAAGAAGGAATCTGACCATTAAATTTATTTATAAGAATATTTGCAGTTTCCTTTATACTTTTAGCCTTTGCCCTAAAAAAACCACACGGTTTTACATCAGATTCAAGTTCTGACAAATCGGCATTGGCAAAAGCTTCAAGCGTAGGATATTTTATGAACAAATTTTTTGTAACAATATTAACTCTTGCATCAGTACATTGTGCTGAAAGCCTCACAGCGAACAAAAGTTCATATGGTTTGCTTTTATCATAAACCAAAGAACACTCAGCTGATGGATAAAGATTTTGAAGCACATCACATACAAGGAGAGCAAGTTTTCTTTTGTTCAATAGTCATTTGCTCCTTTCTTAAACGGTCATAAGCCTGAATAAGAATTATTTTATCCTGAGGATAATTTACAAGCCTTATTGCCTGATTATATGGAACAAGCCACGAATCTGAAATTTCTTTATCATCAACAACAGGAGTAGAATTTTCTGAAAATTCAGCAAGAAAATAAACACATCTTTTCTTAATAACTCCACTCATAGTATAGCGATATTCAGAACGGAAATTCTGTTTAAGGAATAATTTAAGTGCAGTTTCTTCAAATATTTCTCTCACAGCAGTCTGTTTTTCCATTTCTCCAAGTTCAATATGCCCCTTTGGAAAACCTCTGTGTCCACTATCTTTATTTTCAATAATAAAAAAGTATGGCTGATTATTCTTCATAGTATATATAACTCCACCACAAGTTTTTTCATAAAGACAAATATAATCAGTTTCATTAATTTTTTCCTGAAATGCAAGGGCATTTGCAATATAAGGTTCATAAAACTCACATTCTGAAGGAGATACCACTATTTTTAATTTTCCAGAAATTCTGTTTATAGCAACAGCAGTTCCAATTCCAGAAAAATAGTCTGGAACCTCAGCATTACTTAATATATAAACATAGTCAGAAGAAAAACCATTCATTTTTCCATACTGAACCATACAGAATGAATTTCCAGAACGATGCTGACGACATCCTTTTTTCCTGTCAATTGTAATTTCAGCCTCAATGCCCAAAAGAGGCAAATATTTTTGTTTTGAAAAATCAACCATAAAAAATATCCTCCGCAAAGAATTATACATATATTATAACATTTTTAGATAAGATATTCAAGTAAAATCGAAAAATAAATATGAATAAAAAAATTTCCCTTCATAATATTTATCAGAAAGGAAATTTAAATAATGTTTAAAAAGAGAAAATCGGCATCGCCTTATTTTCCCAGGTCGTCTCCAACCAAGTATTTTCAGCACTGATGAGCTTAACTTCTGTGTTCGGTATGGGTACAGGTGGAACCTCATCGCTAATGACACCGACTTTCGTCTTCTTAACTATTTAATTTA
>JAZKXQ010000331.1:0-4773 GCA_045611725.1 Oscillospiraceae bacterium | reverse complement strand
GGTTTTCCTGACAGAATTTCATAAGTCTTTCAGATGGCTCTTTTTCAAGCTGGAAAACTGAAATTGAAGCTTCCGGACTTGTGGAAACTACCATAGCACTTCTCTGTTCGGGATTATTATTTTCAATACGCTGAGTAATAAGTCTTCCCATACCATTGAAATCTGTATACATAGGTTCACTTTCTGAAATTTCTTCCATCCAGAATTTTTCATCACGTTTTCTTGCCTCTGAATTATTTTCATATTCAAGGTCACGTTCTATAGCCTTTATGTATGACTGCAAAGGCTTTGGATAGTCAGTTCCATACTGTTTTGAACAGTAAAGCTCAAGAACGTCCTTGAAGAATGATATAATTGAGCTTGAGTCCATAGTCATATGGTCAACCTTGAAGTATATACCATTATATCCATCAGGAAGTTTTATCATAACCACCTTGTTCATAGGAGAATTGAAACGCTTAAAAGGAACAGCTGTCCATTTTCTCATTTCATTGTGAGCGTCTTCTTCATTCCAGTCTGAAAAATCAACGAATTCAATATCACGGTCTTCAAAAGGAACAAGATACTGATAAACTGTGTCATCTGCATCTTTTAAAAATCTAAGACGCATACTTTCAAATCTTACATAAGATTCATATATAGCCTCTTTAAGAAGTGAAAAATCCACATCAAGCTTTATATAAAGACCTGTACCTATATTTAAAATCTGATGATAAGGACAATATTTTACTGTATAGTTATGTAATCTCTGAGCGGCAGTAAGTGGATAACACTCAAGATTTACACCATTAACCTTAAATTCTTTCATTTGGTCAACTCCTTTTTATTTGTTGAATACATATTCGTCAAGAAATTCAGACACTGTTTTTTCGTATAACTCGTGGTTTTCATAATAAGCAGCACCGTGTCCAGCATTTTCAACCATAAGTATTTTCTTAGGTGATACACAAGCCTCATAATTTTTTTCTGTCATCCATACAGGAACAAAATCATCATTTTTTCCGTGGATAAACAAAATAGGAAGCTTTGTGTTTTTCACTGCTGTAAGTGTTGAATAGTCATTAAAACCATATCCTGCTTTTTTACGGCATAACATTGTATTGATATTCATTACAGGAAATTCAGACATTTTATAGTCACGTTTCATTATATGGGCAAAAACATCATATGGAGAAGTAAATGCACAGTCAGCAATTACAGCCTTTACCTGTTCCGGAATATCTTCAAAGCCAGTAGTCATTAAGGCTGTAGCTCCTCCCATTGAAATTCCGTGAATAATTATTTTCTTTTCTTTACCGAATTTGTTTACTATGTATTTTATCCATTCAAGACAGTCAAATCTGTCAAGAATACCAAAACCTACATATTCGCCTTCACTTTCGCCGTGAGCCCTGAGGTCAGGCATAAGGCAGTCAAATCCAATATTATGAAAATAATTTGCAAGTGAACAGAAGCTTGTACCTGTACTTGTATATCCGTGAAGTGCAAGTACTATATAATCAGAAGTTTTTTCAGCAGGAAGATATATTCCCGATAATTTCAGATTATCCTTTGATGTTATTGAAACTTTTTCGAGATTCTGAGCCATAAACCATTCTTTTCGTTCTCCGATAAATTTTTTATATACTTCCCATTTTTCAGCGTCAGCCATTTCATTGGTATCAACCTTTACACCGTCCTGACGAGGTATTGTTTTATTAAAAAGCTTTGTAGCAGCATAAGCAGAAATTCCACCACCAACAACAGCAAGTCCTCCTGCAGCTCCGACTATAAAAGGGATTATACTCATTTTTGACACTTCCATTCATACAAAAATTTTTATGATAAATTACATTTAATCCCATTGAAATTTACCAGATTTATTTTAACATATTTTTGACCGTCGGTCAAGTTTTTTTCTTTTAAAATATTGTCATTTCTGAAATATTGTGATATAATTAGAAAAAAGAGTTTATAGAATAGGAGAAGTTATGAAAAATGATAAGAGAAACTTGATACTTGATACTACTGAACAGCTTATGACAACAATGCCAAATAAGGAAATATCAGTAAATCTTATTGCTGAAAAGGCAAATATTGCAAAGGGAAGTATATACTATTATTTTGAAAGTAAAGATGAAATACTTTATGCTGTAATAGAGCGAAGTTATAAAAAGGCTTTGCACGAATATTTTGAAATAATAGAATCGGGGCAAAATGCGATTGAAAAAATAGTTCTTCTTTTCCAGAGTATGATAACGCCTGAATTTAGAAACAAGCAGAAAAATTTTATAATATCGCTTCATCTTAATGAAAATATGGAAATTCATAATAAGATGAACAGCGTTGCTGTGCAGGAAATATCTCCTGTGCTTAAAGATTTGCTTATTCAGGGAATGGAGGAAGGTTCAATAGAAACTGATATTCCCGAAGAAACTGCCGAACTTATAGTGGCATTGCTTTCATTTTTGCTTGATGGTATAAGACTTTCTGATGAACAGAAAGAAATAAGAAAGCTTAAATTATTTTTAAGATTTCTTGAATCGTGCCTTAATACAGAAAAAGGAATTTTCAATATTCCTTTTTATGAACAAAATGAAATTTAAATTGAAAAACGGAAAGGAATTTTAAAAACTATGAAAACAGAATCTCTTAAAAGTATTCTTGCAAAGGCTGTTATGTCAGGAATAATGATTGGTATAGGAGGAACTATATATCTTCTTGTTGAAAACAAATATCTGGGAAGTTTTCTTTTCAGCTTTGGACTTTTTACAATTATCCAGTATGGATTTGCACTTTATACAGGAAAAGTAGGGTATATTCCCGAAAGAAAACCTTCATACATAAAAGAAGTTCTTGCAACTTTTGCGGGAAATGCAGTAGGTACGGGAATTGCTGCACTTATGATAAGCTATGCAAGAATAGGAGATGCAGTTCATCAAAGTGCTGTAAAAGCTATGGAAACAAAAACAGGGGATACTGTAATAAGTCAGATTATACTTGGAATTTTCTGCGGACTGCTTATGTATCTTGCTGTTGAAAATTCAAAAGTATGCAGAACCAACGGATATGATATATCAATGGTTTTTGGAACAGTAATGCCTATTATGATATTCATTCTCTGTGGATTTAATCATTCAGTAGCAGATTGCTTTTATATGTATATGGCAGGAATTTCAGGAAAATCAATAATATACATAGTAACTGTATTTCTTGCCAATGCTGTAGGAGGAATGATAGTTCCTCTTATGAAAAAGCTTTTTGATAAATAATTATTTTTTTAGAAAACAAAAGGGAAAACCTGTTGAACATAGGTTTTCCCTTTTAAATTTACTATTGCTTTTTAATAATATTTATTTGAGATTTGTGACAATCTGCAAAATTTCAAGAGCATCATCAGAAGTAATTTCTCCATCTTTGTTTATATCAGCGGAAGCTTTATTTTCTTCAGTTATAAGTTCAGCAGTTACAACTAATTGCAGTACATTGAGTGCATCATTTGATGTAAATTTAGTAGAATTAAAATAAATGTTGGCATTTAATAAATCTTCATTATATTCGCCTGTCTGGATAACATTCCATTCTTCTTCAGTGCCATTAAAATAAACATTTTTTAATGAATTACATTCAGCAAAAGCATATTCTCCAATGCTTGTTACAGAAGAAGGTAGAGTTACAACTGTTAAAGCAGGACAATCATAAAATGCCCATTCGCTGATATTCTGAACAGATTCTGGGATTGTTATTTCAGATAAAGTTTCACATTGAGCAAACGCATAAGCACCAATATTTGTTACAGTATTTGGAATATCTATTGTTTCCAATGATTCACAGCTGATAAATGCATATTCGCCAATGTTTGAAATATTTTCGTTGAGAGTTACTGATTTCAAAGCATAACATTCTCCGAAAGCACTTCTTTCAATACTTGTAACGGAATCAGGAATTACTATTTCCTGCAATTCTCTGCAGAGAGAAAATGCATCTTTTCCAAGGGTTTCAAGATTATTTCCAAGTTTTACAGATTTTAATGTAATACAATAGTAGAATGCATAATAGTCAATAGTTTTAACTGAATCAGGAATTACTATTTCTTCCAAAGAAATGCAATATTCAAAAGCCATATCTTCTATTGTTGTAACAGTATCTGGAATTTTTACCGAAGTTAAAAGGTCACATCTTGAAAAAGCTTGTTCGCCAATGCATACAACAGGAAGTCCATCAATTTCAGATGGAATTTCAATTTCAATAGCACTTGCATCACAACCTGTAATTATAATTCCTGTTCCATCTGAATTTACTTCATAAGTAAGACCGTTTTCAAGAGTTTCAGCACTTGATGAAATGTTACAATATTCAGGAACAATCAAATTTTCAAATGGTGCGAAAGCTGTAAGCATTGTCAATGCTGAAATACCAGCAATAAATTTTTTAAGATTCATAATAAATCCCCCTTTTTTATTATTACAGTATAATTATACCATAAATTTTACAATATTTATATTAAAAAATGTTAATTATTGTGAAAATGTAATTTTTGTAAAAAGTATATAAAAACAGTATATTCTTTTTGTTGATTAGTTAAAAAAGGAAAATCTATTGAACATAGACTTTCCTTTATATAAATAATATTGATTGTTATTCCTCAATTTTTTTACATATTTTATAAGTCCCGATAAGAGAAATAATTATGGATAAAGTCATAATAACAATCATTATTATAACGCATACTGTTTCTCTGAGAAATATTGCATCAAGTATTATAAGCAATCCCGAAATTACCATAAGAATACC
>JAZKXQ010000330.1:0-4615 GCA_045611725.1 Oscillospiraceae bacterium | reverse complement strand
AAGGAAGAACAAGATTAAGCCTTATATTAGGGAAAATTTCACGGATAGAGAGAACATTTTTTTCGCAAAGCATATCCCAGCCAACAGCACCACCTGCATAGAAATCTGTAATACCAAGTATAATAAGTTCCTGTATTTTATTATTCAAAGCCAATTCAAGTTCGGGAGTTGCAGGAATATTTCTGTGACCTGTAAAACAGCACGATTTTTTCAAAAAAATCTCTCCTTTAATTTATTACTATGTATATAGTAACATTATAAATGTATATTGTCAATATGTATTTAGAATAATAAAATAATTATAGGAAGTGATTTAATGAATAATTCAAAATCTGTTATTACAATCAAAGAATATGGCAAAATAAATATTGAATTAAAAAAAATAATGAAAAACAGGAATATAACAAGAAATCATCTTGCAAAATCGGCAAATACGAGATTTGAAGTAATTAATAAATGGTATGAAAACAGCGTTGAAAAGCTTGATTTAGATGTATTGGCAAGAATATGCTATGTTTTAGAATGTTCCCCCTCAGAAATAATTAAATATGATAAATGAAAAAACTATCTGTTATTCATTAAAGTTTTTTTGATTACTTTTTTTCAAAAAAGTAATCAGGGGTGCCGGGACGGAGTCCCTGCCCTTGAATACTTATTTTACACCTTCAATAATTTTTCGAGGTTTTCGTGGAATATCATATGTTTTTCTTTTTCGGTGAGATTAAGGGAATTTATTATATTTATTACATCTGACGGATTATCCCACGGCAAATCACTGCCGAAAAGAATTTTTTCAACTCCGTGGTTTTTGATAATTCTTTCAATCTGTTCATTATCTATTGCTTTTTCCTTTACAGGCTGTGCAAGAAATGCAGTATCAAAATATACATTTTTTCCTACAAGATATTTTTCAACATCGTCCCACTGGAAAACTCCTCCGAGATGTGCAAGAATAAAAGTTGCTTGTGGAACTTTTTCAACAGCGTCAGCAGTTGCCTGTGGATATGCGTGAACATTATCCTTATAACTGGGGTCAATTCCACAGTGAAGTATTACAGATAATTCCAATTCGGCACATTTTCTGTAAATATCAAGCATTTTTTCATCATTAACCATAACATCAATGAAATCCGGGTGAAGTTTTATTCCGTGCAGACCGAGTGCTTTTACTCTTTCAAGTTCCTCCATAACGTCCTCTGCATATGGGTGAACGCTTCCGAATGATATAAACAAATCGTCCTGAATTTCTGCTGACCAGTCATTTATCACAGTCTGTTGTGTAGGTTTTGTGGCAATCGGAAGCATTACAGCTCTGTTTACACCATATTCAATAAGTTTTTTTCTTGTATCCTTTAAAGTTCCATCTGTAAGGGATTTATAGCCATCGGGATTTTTTTCAAGGGTAGCTATTGCCCTCTGTGCGATTTTGTCATTGAAAGCGTGAACGTGACAATCAAAATAAAACATAAATAAAATTTCCTTTCTTTTATGAAATATTATACGGGCAGAATATAAATTCTGCCCGTTTTTATAATAATTACTGTTTTATATTATCAGATTTTGTCGAATCCCTGCACATATAGTATACATAAAGAGGAAAACAGAATACTGATAAAATATGTTTATGGCTTAAGCCTACATCATTAAGCCTTCTTATTGACATACTGACAAATGGTATAATGCATACAACAGCATAAAGAATAACAAATATATAAGGTAAAAATCTTATACCTGAATATATTGTTAGAGATGCTGAAGAAAAGAATACAAAATATAAAATTGCAGAGGACAAAAAAGAGGATATTTTAAAAATTATTACAAATGATATAAACAAAATTAAAACAGTAAGCCAGAAATCATTTTTAGAAATTCTATCTTTCGTATTGGTTGAATCAGCCCAGAAAATGCTATATCTTTCAATAAAATTCATAAATACACACTCCTTTTTAATAATATTATATCCTGAAAATTTTAATTTTTACATTCCCTTAGGGTTTGCACCATATTTATTAAATCCTGGCTGACTATCCATACAAAGAAAAACAAAGAGAACTATACTTCCTATACCTGTAAGACTTATAAGATATATCCAGCCTGAAAGTCCGACATCGTGGAATCTTCTTATGGTAAGCGAAAACAATGGTATCTCTAAAGCTAAACCAAAAATCATAGATATAGCCATAATTACGAAAATCACATTTTCTTCTCTACAAATTTGTAACAAAGGTAAAGACAAAATTGCTATTAAAAACATTACAATACATGTAGCAAGATATGCCAACCAGTATTCAGAACGGCTTGAACGTGTTTTAAAGTCAAATGCTTTTTTCCACATTGCTATGTAACTTGCAATAAGTTTACTCATTTTTATACTCCTTTTTGGTTTGCACCATATTTATTAAATCCTGGCTGACTGTCCATACAGAACATTATAATCAATGCGATATTGCCTATACCTGTAAAGCCTATGCAGTATAACCAGCCTGTTACTCCTATGTCGTGAAGTCTTCTTATACCGAGAGATACTGAAGATATAAGAAAAGCAAGATAGAATACCAAATCAAAAAGAAGTATTGGAAGTGCGAGTACTTCAAAACCTATTGTTTCAGAAATTGATGATACAACAGTTGTAGCTATTGAGAGCATAAAGAAAGACAAAATCCAAGCTAAAGTAGCATACCAGTATTCAGAACGGCTTGAACGTCCTTTAAAATCGAATATTTTATAAACAGATGCCATAAAATTTGCAATAAGTTTACTCATAATAAAAATCCTTTCTTTTTTCAACATTTCCCCTGTTTTTCCAAAAACAGGGGAATATTTTCCAATTATCCTAAATCTGTGCTGAATAGTTAGGTGCTTCCTTAGTTATGTAAATATCGTGAGGGTGACTTTCTTTAAGACCTGCACCTGTAATTCTTACAAATTTTGCATTTTCGTGAAGTGATGGTATATCCACACAGCCACAGTAACCCATACCAGAGCGAATACCTCCACAAAGCTGGAATATAGTATCTGAAACATAGCCCTTATAAGGTACACGTCCTTCAACGCCTTCCGGAACGAGTTTTCTTGTTTCCTTAGTATCAGCCTGGAAATATCTGTCCTTTGAACCACATTCCATAGCACCAAGACTTCCCATTCCTCTGTATACCTTGAATGAACGTCCCTGGAATATTTCCATAGCACCTGGAGCTTCTTCACAACCTGCGAGGAGTGAGCCGAGCATAACAACATTAGCACCTGCAGCGAGAGCCTTTACAATGTCGCCGGAATATTTGATACCACCATCAGCAATAACAGGAATACCATATTTCTGAGCAACACAAGCAGCATCATAAACAGCAGTAATCTGAGGTACACCTATACCGGAAACAACTCTTGTTGTACAGATAGAACCAGGGCCTATACCAACTTTAATGCAGTCAGCACCAGCTTTTATAAGGTCTTCAGCAGCTTCAGCAGTAGCGATATTTCCTGCGATTACAGGAATATCCGGGAATGCCTCTTTAATCTTTTTAAGGCAGTTTATAATATTTGCACTATGACCGTGTGCAGAGTCAAGGACAAGAACATCAGCCTGGGCATCAATAAGAGCCCTTGCTCTTTCGAGAACATCTCCTGTAACGCCTATTGCAGCACCGCAGAGGAGTCTGCCCTTTGAATCTCTTGCAGAATTAGGGAACTGAACAGCCTTTTCAATATCTTTAATAGTGATAAGCCCCTTGAGGTATCCGTTTTCATCAACGAGAGGGAGCTTTTCAATTTTATGCTTTCTGAGAATTTCCTGAGCATCTTCAAGAGTAGTACCTACTTTACCTGTGATAAGGTTATCCTTAGTCATTACTTCAGAAATTCTTACGCTGTAATCGACCATAAAACGCATATCTCTGTTAGTGATGATACCGACAAGTTTTCCCTGTTTATCGACAATCGGAACGCCTGAAATTTTATATTTTCCCATAAGTTCATCAGCTTCATAAACAAATCTGTCTTCAGTAAGTGAGAAAGGATTTGTTATAACGCCATTTTCGGAACGTTTAACCTTGTCAACTTCGTCAACCTGTTTTTCGATAGTCATATTTTTATGGATTATACCGATACCACCTTCTCTTGCGATAGCAATAGCCATTCTGGATTCTGTAACGGTATCCATAGCAGAAGTCATAATAGGGGTATTAAGAGTAATAGTTTTTGTAAGCTGTGTTTTAAGGTTAATCATATTAGGTGTTACGTCAGACTTCCCTGGAATAAGAAGAACATCATCAAATGTAAGCCCTTCCTTCTGAAATTTGCTGTTAACATCTGTAAGCATAAAAAGAACCTCCTCATTAAATGTAAATAATTGCATAAAATATGCCTTATTTAAAAATAGATATTTCTTTAAGGATACAATTTTTTAATGTATTTGTCAAGTAGTTTTGAAGATTTTTAGCAGAGAAGATATAAAACTGTTTAAAAATCGTGACATCTGCCACAGCTGAAACCATATTTATTCATTATAGTTACAATTTCCTCAATACATTTAAAATCATCATTATAATTAATGTAAATTCGATAAAAATAAAACATTAAGCAAATCCCGAAAATAAAAGTTTTTTGCCTACTTTTTTTC
>JAZKXQ010000329.1:0-17931 GCA_045611725.1 Oscillospiraceae bacterium | reverse complement strand
CATACGTCTTGGTATAGATATACAAGGCGGTGTTGATGTAACTTTTACTACTGAAGATGGTGTTGATGCCACTGAAGACCAACTTGCATCAGTAATGGAGGTAATGAAAGTACGTCTTACTTCTCTTAACATTACTGACAGCGAAGTTTATGTCGATAATGACAAGGACAGAGTAATCGTCCGTTTCCCTTGGCAATCGGGAGAAACATCATTTGACCCAGAGGCAGCCGTAAAGGAACTCGGTGAAACTGCAATGCTCAGATTTATCGAGGGTACAGAGTACAATATGGATATGGTTATTGCTGAAGGTGTTGATATAGCATCAGCATATGTTTCAAGACAGCAGAATCAAAGCACAGGTACTGATGATTATGTTGTTGCTCTTGAATTTTCAGATGAAGGTTCTCAGAAATTCGCAGACGCTACTGGCAGACTTTATCAGAGTGGTGGCTCAATTTCTATCTGGATGGACGATAACTGCGTAAATACAGCTAATGTTTCAGCTCATATTACTGATGGCAAGGCTGTAATCTCGGGTAATTATGATTATGAAGGTGCAAAGAGCCTTGCCGATAAGATTAATTCAGGTGCATTGCCTTTCAATCTTGTTACTGAAAGCTTTAAGACAATTTCTCCAACTCTCGGTTCCGGAGCTTTGTATACAATGATTTTAAGTGGTATCATTGCCTTTGCATTTATTTCAGTATATATGATAGTACTTTACAGACTCCCTGGTGTTGTTGCAGTAATTGCTCTTGCCGGACAGGTTGCAGGTATGCTCGCAGCAGTTTCAGGATATTTCGGATTTATGGACAGTTCAACCCTTACAATCCCAGGTATCGCTGGTATTATTCTTTCTGTAGGTATGGGCGTAGACGCTAACATCATCACATTTGAAAGAATTAAGGAAGAAATCAATTCAGGCAAAAAAGTTGAAAAGGCTCTTGAAAACGGTTATGACAGAGCATTCACTGCTATTTTTGATGGTAATATAACTGTTATCATAGTTGCTGTTGTTCTTATGGGTGCATTTGGTGTTCCATCAAGTGCATTCGCAAAAGCTTTAAGCTGGTTGTTCTTTATGTTCGGTGCATCAGCTGAAGGTACTATTTATTCATTCGGTTTCACTCTTATGACAGGTGTTATTCTTAACTTTGTTATGGGTGTATTCGCTTCAAAGCTTATGCTCGGCTCACTTTCCAAGTTCAAACCATTTAAGGATAAAAAATTCTACTGCTCAGACGCTAAGGAAAAGAAAGAATTTAATTTCGTAGGAAATAAAAAGAAATTCTTCACAGGTTCTCTTATTTTCATAGCTCTTTCAGTAATTATGACATTTACAGGCGTTGATGTCGATATTGAATTTAAGGGTGGTACTATTATCTCATACTCATATTCAGGAGATATTGACATCAGCTCTGAAGAAAAAATTGAAGAAATTGTAGGCTCTGATGTAAATCTTCAGACAGGTGAACTTTTCGATAGCAATAAGAAAAACATTACAATTTCATTCGTTTCAAATGAAGGTCTTACAGCTGAAAAACAGGCTGAACTTACAAACGCTCTCAAAGAAATGTATCCTGACAATGAAATGGAAATCCTTGACTCAAACGATGTAAGCCCGACAGCAGGTCGTGAATTTTTCCTTAAATGCCTTGTAGCCGTTCTTTTCTCAGCAGTTCTTCTCATTATCTACATTGCATTCAGATTCCAGAAAATCGGTGGTCTTTCAGCTGGTATATGTGCTGTAACAGCTCTTTTACACGACGTTGTGATAACTTATGGAATATATGTTCTTTTAGGTTTCCCTATCAACTCAAACTTTATGGCAGTAATTCTTACAATCCTCGGATATTCAATCAATGATACAATCGTTATCTATGACAGAATAAGAGAAAACAGAAAGCTTATGCCAAAGGCTAAACTTCCTGAACTCGTAAACACAAGTATCAACCAGTCTGTCAAGCGTTCACTCAGAACATCAATTTCAACTATCTCTTCAATGCTTTCAGTAGTAATTGTGGCTCTTGTATTCGGTGTTGATTCAATTCTCAGCTTTGCAGTTCCGCTTATCTTCGGTATGACAATGGGTACTTACTCATCAATCTGTATAGCATCACCTCTCTGGGTATGGTGGAATGAAAGAAAATCTGCAAAATCAAAGAAATAAAATGTTTACAGCTTTATCAAAAAAGGACGCTCTCAATAAAGCGTCCTTTTGCATAAATGAAAGGATATGATGAAAATATGAAATGCCCGTTCTGTTCATTTGAAGATACAAAAGTAATAGATTCACGTCCTGCTGACAATAAAAAACGTCGTCGCCGTGAATGTATCAGCTGTGGAAAAAGATTTACAACTTATGAAATAGTTGAAAAGCCTTTGCTTATGGTTCAGAAAAAAGACGGCTCTTTTGAACAGTTTGATAAAAATAAGCTTATAACAGGAATTTTCAATGCAATAAAAAAACGTCCCATAAGCATTGAAGATGTATCAGCAATAGTTGACAGTATTGAAAATTATTATGCAAATGAAATGAAAAATCAGGTTTCCTCATCTGAAATAGGAGATATGGTTCTTGAGAAATTAAGACAGGCAGACCCTGTTTCATATATAAGGTTTGCCTCCGTATACAAGGACTTTTCAGATGTTGACAGCTTTATTAAGGCAATTTCAGAACTTGATGAAAAATAGCCAAATCGGATTGTTAATTTGAATCATTTATAAGCATATTCAACAAACTTTAAAAAAACAGTGGAAATTTAGTTTTTTTTGTGCTATTATTGTTAAAAGCTTAAAACAGCTTTTTACGACATAGAATATAAAAACATATAAAAAAAGGAGTTTTGATTATGGATTTCAATTCATTGTTCAGCACTGTTGACTGCACAGACCAGTATACACCTGCTGATGTAGAATCAACAAAAGTATTTGGTGGTCTTAGCTATCTTGCAGGAGGTCTTTTGTTCTTCCTTCCACTTTGTGTAAACAATAATTCAGCTTTCGGAAAGTTTCACGCAAATCAGGCACTTTCACTTCTCATTTTTGATATTATTATTGGTGTTGTGGGTGCAATTATCAGTAAAATTCCACTTGTAGGTGGAATAATATCATTACTTTTAAGTCTTGTTGTTATTGTGCTTATGATTATAGGCATTATGAACGGAGTACAGGGAAAAGCTAAAACTCTCCCACTTATCGGTGGACTCTTTAATATTATAAAATAACTCTCAAATAATATAATTTCAATATCATCAAAACCACCTGTTTGTTAATTGAACAGGTGGATTTTTCTGCATAAAAATAAATACTGAAAAATATAATTATATTGATTTTATAATTTTTCGGAGGATTTTTTATATGCTTTGTATGTCTTTTAATGTAAAAAAATTTAAACTGATAATTCTTGCAATTCTTGTATGTGCTGTTGTTTTGGCGATTACACCATCTTTTTCAAAAAGTAAAGAAAATGAAAAAATTATTCTTGAAAATGATACAGAACGTATAAATTTCCTTAACAGCATAGGCTATAAAGCAGAGGAAAATTCCTGTGTAAAATCAGAAGTAACTATTCCCTGCGAATTTAATGAGGTCTATAACAGATACAATAATATTCAGATTCAACAAGGCTTTGATTTATCCGATTTTAAGGGAAAACCTGCCGATATATATACATATACCATTAATGAAAATCCCGAAATGAATGTAAATCTTATAATATATGAAAATATGCTTATAGGTTGTGATGTTCATTCATCTGTATATGGAAGTTCTTGCGAGGCAATTATAAAATAAAATTCCATTTTTAAAATCAGTAACATTGACAAGTTTTTCGTTTTAGTGTATCATTATTAGTGTAAGATTTTTGTGAAAGAGAGTTGATTTTAAATTATGCTGAATTTTGAAAAAGATAACCATATCGAAAAATTATGTGAGGGACTTGAACAATATTCTCAGATAGACCCTAAGCTTTACGATAAGTTCCACGTTAAAAGAGGTTTAAGACGTTCTGATGGTACAGGTGTAACTGCTGGTATCACCAATATATGTAATGTTCACGGATACATAGTAAATGAGGGTGAACGTGAGCCTATGCAGGGCGAACTTATATACAGAGGATATAATGTTCGTGACCTCGTTTCAAATGTTGAAAAAGAAGACCGTTTCGGATTTGAAGAAACTATTTATCTCCTGCTTTTCGGAAATCTTCCTACTGAAAAGGAACTTGCAGATTTTACTGAATATATGAACAGTATGAGAGAGCTTCCTCCTAACTTCATTGTTGATATGATTATAAAAGCTCCTTCTCCTGATGTAATGAATAAGATAGGCCGTTCAATACTTGCCCTTTATTCTTATGATGATACTTCTGAAGATACAAGCATTTTAAGTGAAATAAGAAAATCTATGAGCCTTATCGCTAAAATGCCTGTAATAATGACAAGTGCTTATCAAGTAAAAAGAAGATATTACTATAATGAAAGCCTTATAATGCACCCTATTGACCCTAAGGAAAATACTGCACAGACTATTCTTTCCCTTTTGAGAAAGGACAGACAGTATACTAAGGAAGAAGCTCAACTCCTTGATATTCTCCTTATGCTCCACGCTGAACACGGTGGAGGTAATAACTCAACATTTTCCTGCCGTGTGCTTACATCATCAGGAACTGACGCTTATTCTGCATATTCTGCTGCCGTTGGTTCTCTTAAAGGTTCAAGACACGGTGGTGCTAATATAAAAGTTATGCAGATGCTTGAGGATTTTGAAAATAATGTAAAGAACTGGGAAGATGAAGGACAGGTTGCTGACCATATGAGAAAAATTATCCGTAAGGAAGCAAATGACCGTTCTGGTCTTATTTATGGTATGGGACACGCTGTATATACTCTCTCTGACCCAAGAGAAGAAATCCTTAAAAGAAAAGCTTTTGAACTTGCTACAGGTAAGGAAATTGAAAAAGAATTCAGACTTCTCAGCACAATAGAAAAGCTTACTCCTGAAATATTCAGGGAAGTAAAGGGCGATGAAAAAATTATGTGTGCCAATGTGGATATGTATTCAGGACTTGTTTATAAAATGCTCGGAATACCAAAGGATTTATATACTCCTTTATTCGCAACTGCAAGACTTGCAGGTTGGTCTGCACATCGTATGGAAGAAATTATGACAGGAAAAAGAATTATACGTCCTGCATATAAAGCTATACAGAAACCTCACGAATATATTCCCGTAAAGGATAGATAATTATACAGAAAAGACTGTATTAAATATATTAAGATGTCATAATTAAAAGGAGATTTTCAGTTATGAGAAAAACAAAAATTGTCTGCACAATAGGCCCTTCAACAGATAATGACGCTGTAATGAGAGAGCTTATGCTCGCAGGAATGAATGTTGCAAGATTTAATTTTTCACACGGAGATTATGAAATTCACGAAAAACGTTTCAGACAGGTTGAAAGATTAAGAAATGAACTCGGACTTCCTGTAGCCACTATGATGGATACAAAAGGTCCGGAAATCAGACTTGGAAAATTTGTTGATGATAAGCCCGTAGTTATCAAGGCTGGTGATACTTATACGCTGACAACAAGAGATGTTCCCTGTACAAATGAAATAGGTAGCATATCATTTAAAAAACTTCCACAGGATATAAGCATCGGTACAAAAATTCTTATAAATGACGGTGTTATAGAGCTTGAGGCTCAAAGCGTTACAGGTACTGATATAGTATGCCGTATAATTCACGGTGGAAAACTTTCAAACAATAAGGGAATAAATGTTCCAGGAATAAAACTTTCAATGCCATATCTTAGCGACGCTGATATGAATGACCTTGAATTTGGTGCAAAAATGAGATATGACTTTATCGCTGCAAGTTTTGTAAGAAGTTCTGCTGATATAAACTATCTCAGAAAATTTACTCAGAGTCTTGGCTGGTTTGATGTAAGAATTATAGCTAAAATTGAAAATGCTGATGGTGTTCAGAATATTGATGAAATTCTTGAAGTTGCTGATGGAATAATGGTTGCCAGAGGTGATATGGGTGTTGAAATACCATTTGAACAGATACCTGCAATACAGAAAAAGCTTATAAAAGATGGATATTATGCAGGTAAACAGGTAATCACAGCTACACAGATGCTTGAATCAATGATAACAAATCCACGTCCTACAAGAGCAGAAATAACAGACGTTGCAAATGCTATTTATGATGGTACAAGTGCTATTATGCTTTCAGGTGAAACAGCAGCAGGAGATTATCCTATTGAAGCTGTAAAGACTATGGCTCTTATTGCTGAAACTACTGAAAATACAATAGATTATCGTAAGAGATTTTCTCAGCGTACTTCGATAGCAAATTCAAATATAGCAAATGCAATTGCACACGCTACTGTTACTACCGCCCACGACCTTAGTGTAAAGGCAATAATAACAGTTACAAAGGCAGGAGGTACTGCAAGACTTATTTCAAAGTATCGTCCTTCTGCACCTATTATAAGCTGTACAACAAGCGAAACAGCTTGTAGACAGATGAATATGTCGTGGGGAGTAACTCCTTTAATGATAGGTGAAAAAACAAATACAGATGAATTATTCTTTGCTGCTGCCGAAGCTGCTAAAAATGCAGGTTATGTAAACAATGGCGACCTTGTTGTAATAACTGCAGGAGTTCCTCTCGGAGTATCAGGAACTACAAACCTTATGAAAGTTGATATTGTTGATTGATATTTTCGCTTTTCTTCAGAAAAGCGTGAGAAAATCCCCTTTCGTGAAGAAAGGGGATTTTTTAATTATTATACTCAAAAAATTTTTACAACTACACTATTATTCCCACTCAATTGTAGCAATTGGTTTTGGACTAAGGTCATAAAGTACACGACATACTCCATCAACCTCGCTGAGAATACGGTCTGTAATCTTTTTAAGAATTGCCCAGTCAATTTCAGGTACTGTTGCACTCATAGCGTCAACAGTATTTACTGCACGGATAATAACAGGCCAGTCAAATGCACGTTTACCATCTCTTACGCCTGTTGAACGGAAATCCGGAACAACTGTAAAGAACTGCCATACCTTATCAGTAAGACCTGCATTGTCAAATTCTTCACGAAGAATAGCGTCTGCTTCACGGAGAGCATTAAGTCTGTCACGAGTAATCGCTCCAAGACAACGTACGCCAAGACCTGGGCCTGGGAATGGCTGACGGTCAACCATTGAAACAGGAAGTCCAAGTGCTTTTCCTACTACACGAACTTCATCTTTATAAAGAAATTTTACAGGTTCAACAAGTTCAAACTGCATATCTTCCGGAAGTCCTCCAACATTATGATGAGCCTTTACTCCATCGCTTTCGATAATGTCGGGATAAATTGTACCTTGAGCAAGGAAAGAAATACCCTCAAGCTTACTTGCTTCTTCGTCGAATACTTTTATAAATTCATTACCTATAATCTTACGTTTTGATTCAGGTTCTTCAACACCAGAAAGAAGGTCAAGGAATCTGTCGGAAGCGTCAATATAGATAAGGTTAGCGTCGAGCTGATTACGAAATACCTCAACAACCTGTTCACTTTCGCCCTTACGCATAAGACCGTGATTTACGTGAACGCATACAAGCTGTTTACCGATTGCTTTTATAAGAAGAGCAGCAACAACAGATGAATCAACACCACCTGAAAGTGCAAGGAGAACTTTTTTATCTCCTACCTGTTTTCTTACCTCGGCAACCTGTTCATCAATAAAAGCCTGAGCAAGTTCAGGGGTATTGATACGAGCCATATCTTCCGGACGTTTAATGTTTTCCATTTATAATTCCTCCTGTAATTAAACATACAAATCCTATTTGAATTTGTCTGAAAAAATTATATCATAAATTAAAAGTATTTTCAATAATATTTATTATATTTTTTATGGCAAAATTTATTTTCTATTAAACATTAAATCTGAAAAGAACTATATCTCCGTCCTGCATTACATATTCCTTGCCCTCAAGCCTTACAAGACCCTTTTCCTTTGCTGTTACCATATTTCCACATTCCATAAGTGCGTCAAAGGATATAACTTCTGCTCTTATAAAGCCTTTTTCAAAGTCTGTATGAATTTTTCCTGCTGCCTGTGGTGCTTTAGTGCCTCTTGTAATAGTCCAGGCTCTTACTTCCTGTTTTCCTGCTGTAAGATATGAAATAAGTCCAAGTAATGAATATCCCTCTTTTATAATTCTGTTAAGCCCTGAAACTTCAAGTCCGAGTTCAGCAAGGAACATTTTCTTATCTTCATCTTCCATATCAGATATTTCAGCCTCTATCTGAGCACATATAGGAAGTACTGCTGATTTTTCTTCCTCTGCTATTGCACATACTGTCTTGTAATTTTCATTTGTATCAATATTGTTTACAAAATCATCTTCACACATATTAGCAGCATAAATAACAGGCTTAGCTGAAAGTAATGGTGTAGTTTTAAGCATTTCCTTTTCTTCATCTGTCATTGGATATGAACGTGCTGATTTTCCTGCCTCAAGATGTTCTTTAAGACCTGTAAGGAAATCAACTTCTGCCTGGAGTGACTTATCGCCTTTAAGAGCCTTCTTTGTACGGTCAATACGTCTTTCAACCATTTCAATATCAGAGAATATAAGCTCAAGGTTTATTGTTTCAATATCTCTTGCAGGATTTATCTCACCGTCAACGTGTATAATATCCATACTTTCAAAGCATCTTACAACGTGAACTATAGCGTCTACTTCTCTTATATCTGCAAGAAATTTATTCCCAAGACCTTCACCCTTTGAAGCACCTTTTACAAGACCTGCAATATCTACAAATTCAAGGGTTGCAGGTGTGAATTTGTCAGGCTCATACATTTCTGCAAGTTTATCAAGTCTTTCATCGGGAACGGATACTATACCAACATTCTTTTCTATTGTGCAGAATGGATAGTTTGCTGATTCTGCACCTGCATTTGTAAGAGCATTAAAAAGTGTACTTTTTCCGACATTCGGAAGTCCAACCATACCTAATTTCATAAAATATCAACAGCGAAAACCGGATTACAGTTTCGCATTTCTCCTTTCATATATTTATTCTAAAATTGTGTAATTGCTTGAAGCATTTTCCTTTGTAGCGTGTTCTGTAACATTAAGAACCTTTACTTTCAGAGGTTTTACACCAAGATTTATAGTTATGACATCATTTATCTTTACATCATATGATGCTCTTGCAATTTTATCATTGACCATAATTTTTCCTGCATCACAGGCTTCATTAGCAACAGTTCTTCTTTTGATAAGTCTTGTTACTTTCAAATATTTGTCAAGTCGCAAAATAAACAACCTCCTCAAAACAACAGGTACGTTCCAAAATAAGAAACGTACCTGAAAAACTTAGCATTAAATCAAGCTGAAACAAAACGCTATGTTTCAACCATACTATTTGTTTACAGCGTCCTTAAGAGCCTTACCAGCCTTAAATACAGGAGCTTTTCTTGCAGGAATTGTAATTTCTTCCTGTGTACCTGGTTTCTTTGTTTTCTTTTCAGCACGTTCACGAACTTCAAAAGTACCAAAACCTATAAGCTGGATTTTTTCATCATTAGCAAGAGCTTCTGTGATAGCTCCTGTAACAGCTGTAAGAGCCTTTTCAGCGTCTTTCTTCTTCATTTCACCTTTTTCAGCAATAAGTGCTACTAAATCTGATTTAGTCATTGATAATTACCTCCATATTAATTATTGATATTATTTTTTGCTTTCTGCCAAAAGACATCAAGCTCATCTATGCCAAGGGACTTCATATCCTCAATCCCATTAAGCCTTAAAATTTTCTCTGTTTCAGAGAAACGCTTTATAAATTTGCTTATTGCATTTGTAAGAACCTGTTCAGCATCTGCATCAAGAAGTCTTGCAGTATTAACGCAGGAAAACAGAACATCGCCGAGTTCGTCCTCTATTTCAGATTTTGAGCCGTTCTGTATAGCCTGTTCAAGTTCGGAAATTTCGCCTTTAAGACATTCAAGAGAATCCTGTGCAGATTTGAAATCCATACCAGCACGAGAGGCACGTTTTCCGACCTTCTGAGCCTTCATAAGTGCAGGAAGTGATGTTGCTACGCTTTCAAGGGTTTCTGTGTATGTAGTCTGTCCCTTTGTATGCTGTTTGATATTATCCCAGTTTTTTAAAACCTCTCCTGTATCGGAAACTGTAATATCTCCGAAAACGTGAGGGTGACGGATAATCATTTTTTTGCATATGTCATCACATACATCATCAAAACTGAAATTATTTTCATCTGATTCAATACTGCAATGAAAAACTACCTGTAAAAGAACATCTCCAAGTTCTTCTTTAAGAAGTTCAGTATCTTTAAGGTCAATGGCTTCAATAGCCTCATAAACTTCCTCAATGAAATCCTTTTTTATAGATTCGTGAGTCTGTTCCTTATCCCACGGGCAACCATTTTCACTTCTTAAAATTCCTATAATTTCAATAAGGTCATTTATATTATAGGAATCCTTTAAAATAAAATCAACCATAAAAAATTTCCTTTATATTGAAATGGTGTAGGGTTGTGTAGGGTTTGTATAGTTTTCTAAGGGGTATATATAAAATATTCTTCAAAAATTTTATATGATAGAATAGAAAAAACCCTTCAACTATACACCACCCTACACCTTTAGAAAAAATTAAAATCTCAATTCATTATCAACAAAGCCTACTTTACGATAAACTTTTGAAATAATCTTCTGGGATATTTTAAGTGCCTGTGAAGCACCGTTTGTATAACAGGATTTAAGGTATTCCTTATCCTTTGAAACTTCTGCAAATTTTTCCCTTACAGGTTTAAGATGGTCTGCAACAGCTTCACCTACAGCAAGTTTAAAATCTCCGTAGCCTTTTCCATTAAATTCTGATTCAATCTCCTCAAAAGTTTTTCCTGTTACGGAAGAATATATTGTCATAAGATTGTTTATTCCGTCCTTGCCCTCTCTGTAGCAGACTTCTGTTTCGCTGTCTGTTACTGCACGTTTGAATTTACGGATAATTGTATCCTTATCATCAAGTATAAGTACACAGGCATTCGGATTTTCATCTGATTTTGACATTTTCTTTGTAGGTTCCTGAAGCGACATTACTTTAGCTCCAAGTTTTGGAATAAATGGTTCAGGCACTTTAAAGAGTTCGCAGTTATACTTACTGTTAAATCTCTGAGCAATATTTCTTGCAAGTTCAAGATGCTGTTTCTGGTCAGCACCTATCGGCACGAGGTCGGCATTATATGCAAGAATATCAGCAGCCATAAGCACAGGATATGTGAAAAGACCTGAATTTACATCATCAGCGTGTTTCTGACTCTTATCCTTGAATTGAGTCATTCTTGACAATTCACCGAATTGTGTTGAACAGGCAAGTACCCAGTTAAGTTCTGCGTGAGAACGTACGTGGCTCTGAATAAAGAGAATTGATTTTTCCGGGTCAAGACCACACGCAATAAGCAAAGCATATGCGTCAAGAGTATTCTTTCTGAGTGTTGCAGGGTCTTGTCTTACGGTAATAGCGTGCATATTTACTATCGAGTAAATACAGTTATATTCTTCCTGCAAAGGAGCCCAGTTTCTTACAGCACCTATATAATTTCCAAGAGTAAATGTTCCTGTTGGCTGAATACCACTGAAAATCCACTTTTTATCATTAGTCATCTATGAAAAACTCCTTTACTTCTTTGAAGCCTTTTCCTTTACCTGAGCATTGCTGAGTTCACCCATAGTTCTCTGAATGATAAAGTAAGCAAATCTGTTAAGCTTTTCCTTTTCATCTGTTGTGATTGGATTAAGCTTTGCAGGGTCAAATGAAGTTTTATAGATACCCTTTCTTGTAAGGAGATACACATAATATTTATTTGACGCAGGAAGGTCAAATTCAATAACTCTCTCACAAGCAGGAAGAACCTGACTAACGCTTGTAGTAAATGAACGTGCAGCATTTGCAACACTTCTGTATTTACTTGCAAGACCTGAAACTGTTTCGCCATTGTTAAAGTAAAGGTTTGCTGTACCATTTGCAAGACATACGAGAGTAGCGAGTCTTGAAGCACCCATAGGTATATCCACAACAGCACCATAAACCTGATTGTCAGCTGAAAGCTTTACGCCGAGTGCGTTTGGACGAAGAGTTAATGCTCTTGCTCTTGAATAGAGATATTTTTCAGTAACTGAATATCTGTCATAAACAGAACGTTTTCTTATAGTAGCCATAGTAAAAAAATTCCTTTCGATTTTTATTTCAAGCACTTTTTGTGCAGTAAATTTTCTATATTTTTATACGTTATCTATAATACCGTATCTTCGGGCATTTGTCAAGTATATTTTATTCTCCGAACATAGATTTTGAAAGTTTTCCCAAAAGTTCACAGCCTTTTATAATCTGTTCATCTGTTGGAGTTGAGAAATTAAGTCTGAATGATGTTGTTTTTTCACTTTCAGTCATTATAAATGCGTTACCTGGAACTACTGCAACTTTATATTCTTCAACAGCACGTTTACAGAATGTCATCATATCGCAGTCATCTGGGAGAGTTGCCCATATGAAAAGTCCTCCCTGTGGCTTTGTATACTTGATTTTTGATGAGAAATTCTTTTCAATATTTTCAAGCATAAGAGAACATTTATGCTTATAAATTTTTCTCAGATGGTCAAAATGAGCGTCAAGGTCATATTCTGACATAAAGCGTTCACATACAGCCTGAGCCCATATATTTGAATGAACGTCTTCAACCTGTTTGCAGACAATCATTTTCTGCATAATTTCCTTAGGTGCTGAAGAATATCCTACTCTTAACCCTGGGGCAAGTACTTTTGAAAAGCTTCCCACATAGATTACACGACCACTTGTATCAAGTGACTTTATTGAAGCAATATCTTCGCCGTCAAATCTCAAATCGCCGTATGGGTTATCCTCAAGTATGACAACATTGTATTTTTCAGCGAGGTTATAAACACCTTTACGCTTTTCCCACGACATAGTTCTTCCAGTAGGATTCTGGAAATTAGGAATAACATATATAAGCTTTGTATTTGGATTTTCTTTAAGAGTTGCCTCAAGCTTTTCAAGATTTATTCCATCATCTTCCTGTTCAACTCCTGCAAGATTTACTCCGTATGACCTGAATGAATTGAGAGAACCTATAAAGCTTGGAGTTTCGCATATAATTGTATCTCCTTCATTACAAAGGACTTTACAGGCAAGTTCAACAGATTGCTGAGCTCCTGATGTTATTATAAGTTCATCTGTATCGGCTCTGTAACAGTCTGATTTTTCAAGCCTTTTTTTAAGAAGGTCACGCAATGGAGTATAACCCTCTGTTATGCTATACTGTAAGGCAAGTACTGGATTATCTCTTAAAAGTTCTGCTGAAGTTCTGCTTACAAATTCAACAGGAAAAGCCTCTGGTGCCGGATTACCTGCTGAAAATGAGATAACCTCGGGGTCTGCTGTAAATTTAAGGATTTCTCGGATAGCTGATGGCTGAAGTCCTGAAACCTTATCTGAAAAATTAAAATTCATAATTTAAAAACCTCTTTTATTATTAATAACTGATTATTATTATAGCACATATTTTTCAATTCAGCAACATAAAATTTAGATAAAAAGCAATGGTTTGATTAATTTTTCAGTATGAGAAAGGGTGAAAAATATTAGAAAACAGAATTTTCTTAAAGGTTCAGTTATACTTATAGCCTCTGTTATAATCACAAAAATAATAAGTGCATTGTTTAAAATACCTGTAACCAATATGCTCGGAGGTACGGGAATGGGCTATTTCAGCAGTGCATACGGACTTTTTATGCCTGTATACGCATTCTTTGTAACGGGAATGTCAACTGCAATTGCTGAAAAAACAGCTGAATATTCTGCACTTGGTATGTATAAAAGCATAAAAAAATTCAGAAAACTTGTACTTTTATGCTTTGGCATTACAGGAATTATTGGAAGTATAATTATAATTCTTACTGCAAAATATTTTTCATACTATGCAATAGAAAATGAAAATGCATATCTTTCAGTACTTGCAACAGCACCGTCAATATTTTTTGGCTGTATAATGGCTGTATACCGTGGCTATTATGAGGGATTAAGGAATATGTATCCGACAGCTGTTTCTCAGATAGCTGAAAGTATTGTAAAGCTTGGGGCAGGACTTTTTCTATGTACATATATACTTGAAAATCCCGATAAAATCCCTGAATATTTCAAGGACTGTGATATATATGCTCTCGCATCGGCAGGAGCAGTAACGGGAATTGCACTTTCAACCCTTGCAGGAACACTGTTCCTCATAGTATATAATATCTTTGCAGGAGATGGAATAACAAGGGAAAATATAAAAAATGACTCCTCTGAATTTTCCTCAAAAAATGCTTTAAAGGAGCTTTTCAGCATACTTATTCCGATAGCACTTGGTTCTCTTGTAACCAATCTTACATCAATGATTGACCTTGCAACAATTATCAGATGTCTTAACAATTCAGCTGAAAAATATCCTGAATATTTCTCACAGAGATTTGATTTTTTCTCTGAAATAGAAAAAGATGGATTTTCAAATTTCGCCTATGGTTCTTTTATAGGTCTTGCTGTAACGGTTTTTAATCTTGTCCCATCTGTTACAAATATGTTTGGAAAAGGAGTTCTGCCATCAGTAGCAGAATCCTGGACGGCTAATGACAAAATATCCCTTAAAAAGCATATGGAGGACGCAATTAAAGCGACTGCCTTTATAGCTGTACCCAGTGGTATGGGAATTTGTGTTCTTGCAAAACCTGTACTTGAGCTTCTTTTCAGTTCAAGGAATAATGAAATAGAAATTGTTTCAGAGAGCCTTTCATATCTTGGTCTGGGAGTTATATTCCTTGCACTTTCATTCCCTCTTTTCAGTATTTTTCAGGGTACAGGAAAAGCTGTAATGCCTTTAAAGATAATGATTGTCGGAGTAGCCATAAAATTTATTGCAAACATTATTTTAATACCAATTCCACAGATTAATATTTCGGGTGCAGGAATTTCAACAGATTTATGCTATCTTGCAATATTGATATTATCTGTAATATTTATACAAAAGCATACTGGAATTAAATTAAATCTTATAAAAATACTTTTCCCATCAGCATACGGAGGACTTTTATGTGCTGTAACAGCTGTTCTTGTCTATGACATTACAGAAATGACAATCCTTGCAATATTATGTGGAGGAATTATATATTTAATATCCGTTTATCTTTCTGATAGTAAATTTTTTAATAAGAAGATAACAAAAAAATCCATCTGATTGTATATAATTAAGAAACCCCATACGGAACGGCACTTCCATATGGGGCATTTTGGTGTAATCTGTTGGATTCATATATCTAACATACTTTTATTATAATCTGAAAATTTAATTTTGTCAAGAAAAAATTATCTCCAGAATTCAAATATCTTTTCAATCGCATAAAATGAGGCTTTATAGTTATCTGACATACCTTTTGCAAGTACAAACGAATAAATCTGTGAAAAATTCACTGCAAGACTTAAAAACATTGAAATTAAAAATGCACTGTTAATGATTTTTTCTACCTGAATGTTTTGACATTTTCTAATAACTGTAAACAGTATTATATATGCTCCTGTAAGTATCTGCCACGAAAAGTCTGCTGTATACCTTACTGCGTATCCACTTTCCCATATTGAAAACAATATAACAAGTGGTGCAAGTATACTTAAAACAAAAACTATTACAGTATTTCTCTTTTTGTCAGAAGAATCTGACATCTTATATGCTTTTCCTGCAAGAAGATATGCAAATACAGGAACTGCCCTGTAAAGAATACCAACAGATATTGCATTAATTGATGATGCGTCCTTATAATAAAATCCGTTGGTATCAAGAGCCTGAAAACTTGTTGAAACAAATGGAAATTCAGGCACAAATGCAGGAGCATTGAAAATAAAGTTGAATATTGTTACAAATACAAACTGTGAATGATACTGCGATTTTGTAAAGTCATTTATTGTAAGTGAATACTGTATTCCGAAATCAAATGGTGAGCTAAATCTCACATAGTTGTATATCATCTGAATACTGCCTATAATTACAAATGGTAAGAATGCCGAGAGAATATATTTAATTATTTTTCCATCATACTGAGCTTTAGCCTTTTTGATACCCATTATTATGAATACACAGGCACATATGCAGTATACTGCCGTTGTAGGACGGCTTAAAACTCCAAGAGAAAGCAATACTGATGAAATGCATAATCTTTTAAGGGATATTCTATCTCCCTGAAGAATATTCGAGGTAATAAGGAAATATGCTCCCGAGCATACACAGGCAAAACCTGCCGATATTGCCGTTTCATAGAAAAGAGGTCTTGCCATACTGAACCATATGCCACAGGACGCCATCATTATAATTCCTCCGACAATTGCTGTATCAGATTTTATATCCTTAAACCATCTTTCAATAAACTGGATATATACCCTTGATATTGAAAACAATCCAAGCATTGAGAAAATATATACTGCAATAACCGCAGGAAAATAATATCCAGTAATAAGATGATATGGCAGGAATAAAAGCACTACTGGTGCTATTCCGTAATATGAATAATATTTTCCCTCATAGAGAAGATGGTCCCACGCATAATCAACATTCATTTTATAGCCAAGTTCTAATCTCTTATTTGTATCATATGGATTTTCCATTAAAAGTATTTCTTCACTCGGTTCAAATGTCATATAAGTATGACCGCTTTCAAATGCGTCAACCAAATCCTGAGTCATCTGGTCCCCTTTTTCCATATGGAAAAGTTCCGAAAATCCTGCATCAGTATACTGGCTTGTACAAAGAATAAACGTCATAATATACATACATATTACTGTAAGAAAATTTACTGCAAATCTGAAAAAATTCCTGTTCTTTTCAACATTTACATTCATATTCTTTCCATAAAGGAAACACCATACAAATATAAGACTTACTGCAATAAGCAATGCTCTTAAAAATGAAAATCTTACAGGAATTACTGCATTGAGTTCAATTCCTTTAAGGTCAAGTTTCTGGGATTCTGGAAGATATACCTTGATGTTAAGTTTTGAAACATCTCCCGTAAAATGCATAGGTGCTGTGAATGTTTCCTCATATCCTGCAACCGCCCATATCTTTCCTGCCTTATTTCGCAGAGGTTCGCTCGATTCGTCTGAAACATCTATCTGAAACATAAATTCAGACGATGTTCCCTCAATTTCAGCGTCAATTGTAAGGTTTCCTATCTCCTGCCCTATATCGCTGAAACTGTATGTTGTATCTGTTGATTTTGTCTGTACAGTAGTTATTTTTGCTTCCTTTACAGGTATGTACTTGGTTTTATAATCTCCGAAAATTATATGATATGCATTGAAATTAAATACAAATAATTCGCATACCATCACAACAGCAAATGTTTTCATAAGAAAATTTGCAAATGATAATTTTTGTTCTTCAATCTGATACTTTTTAATAAGTTTTGGAATGAAAACAATTCCCACAAGATATATCGCAAGAAGAATGTAATATCCATCAAGACCGAATATTTCTTCTCTGAATATATCCAAAAAACCCAGAACTGCTATAACACCTACAATTCCTATACAGACATTGTTTAAATTCAATGTTTTCTTTTCAGATATTCTGAAATCTTTTTTTCTGAATGATACGACTGTAACGAATACCATCATAATTATTGATAGTATAAAGATAATACCATTTGCTGTCATTTTGTTTAATTCCTTTCCTGTTTGTTTTTATTTGCAAAATATATTATATCATATTACATAATCAAAAAAAAGATTTACAATTAAAAATTTTTACTGAATTTATATCTTCCGAATACAATTTTTTAGTATTATAATCAAATATTT
>JAZKXQ010000328.1:0-2597 GCA_045611725.1 Oscillospiraceae bacterium | reverse complement strand
ATGTCACAGGCTATGCGTAAGCTTACATCAGTTATTTCAAAATCAAACTGTGTTGCAATATTTATAAATCAGGTTCGTGAAAAAATTGGCATCATTTACGGAAATCCTGAAACTACTCCAGGTGGACGTGCATTAAAATTCTATTCTTCCGTAAGAATTGAAGTAAGACGTGGAGAAGCTATAAAGAATGGCGGAGAAATTATTGGTAACCGTACAAAATGTAAGGTTGTAAAGAATAAGGTTGCACCTCCATTCAAGGAATGTGAATTTGATGTAATGTATGGTAAGGGTATCTCAAGAACAGGCGAAGTTCTTGACCTTGCAGTTGACCTTAATGTAGTAAAAAAAGGTGGAGCCTGGTTCAGCTATAATGATATGAAGCTCGGACAGGGTCGTGATAATGCAAAGGAAACACTGGATTCAAATCCCGAACTTATGAAGGAAATTGAAGAAAAAATTCTTGAAAAATCATCTGAAATTGTAATGGTTTCAAAGAAAAACAAGAAAAAGGCTGAAATTGCAGAATCAGCAGAAAAAGCCGTTCCGGAAGCTTCTCCTGTAGCAGAAAATTCAGTATCTGCTCCTATAGTAAATCCCGATGAGGATTTTGAAGAATTTACTCCTGTGGGAAATGAAAAGTAATGCAGATAATTTCAGTTTCACATTATAAAGGAAAAGCATACTGCATAGAAACTGACAGCAATGAGAAATACTATCTTCACGCTGATATAGTTTCACAGTATGCTCTTGCGACAGGTATTACTCTCAGCGATGAAAAATTCGCTGAGATTATGTCTGCGTCATATAAAAGACGTGCTTTTGAAAGAGCCCTGTATCTTCTTGATTACAGGGATTATTCATATATTGAGATAGTTGAAAAACTTGAAAAAAATTATCCTGAAAGCGTTTGTATTGAAACTGCCGACAGACTTGCAGAACTTAGTCTTATAAATGACAGAAGATATGCTGAAAATCTTGCAGAAAAATATTGCAGGGTAAAGAAATACGGCATTTTCAGAGCAAGACAGGAAATTATGCGACACGGTATAAGCAGAAATCTTGCTGATGAAGTTCTTGAAAATTATCAGGACGATACTGCCGAAAGAATTTATGCTATAATAGAAAAAAAATACGCACGTCAGCTTACTGAAAATCCCGACAGAAAAACAATAGCAAAAGTAACAAATGCTCTTGTGCGATTGGGATATGGATATGATGATATTAAAAAGGCTGTAAAGGATTTTACAGATGAAAATTATGAGGAGGATTATTAATATGCCTATTAAGGTTAGCGTAGTATCTCTTGGCTGTTCAAAAAATCTTGTGGATTCAGAGAGAATACTTTTTAAATTAAGAAATCACGGATATAAACTTGTAGTTGAACCAGGTGATGCAGATATTGCTGTTGTAAATACTTGTGGATTTATTCAATCAGCAAAAGAAGAAGCCATTGAAACAATTCTTGAACTGATTGCATTGAAAAATGAGGGAACTCTTAAAAAAATCATTATAACAGGCTGTCTTTCAGAAAGATATAAACAGGAAATGGCAGACGAATTCCCCGAGGCTGACGCTGTTATCGGTATTGGTTCAAATGATGACATTATTGACATTCTTGACCACGTTCTTGCAAATGAAAGAGTAGTAAGATTTGAGGACAAGGAAAAACTTTCACTTACAGGCGACAGAATTATATCAACATTGCCTTTCTTTGCATATCTTAAAATAGCAGAGGGTTGCAGTAATTGTTGCACATATTGTGCTATACCGTCAATAAGAGGACGTTACAGAAGCGTTCCCGAGGAAGATGTGCTCAAAGAGGCTCAATGGCTTGTTGAAAACGGAGTTACTGAACTTATTGTTATAGCACAGGATACTACAAGATACGGAATAGATTTGTACAAGGAATACAGATTGCCTTCATTATTGAAAAAGCTTTGCAGAATTGACGGAGTTAAATGGATAAGAGTTCTTTACTGCTATCCCGAAAGAATTACAGATGAGCTTATTGATGTCATAGCCACAGAAGATAAAATTGCAAAATATCTTGATATTCCTGTACAGCATTGTGACGGAGAAATTCTTAAAGCTATGAACAGAAAAGGCGATGAAGAATCTTTAAGAGCATTATTCAGTAAATTAAGAGAAAGAATACCGGATATAACTTTAAGAACTACATTTATTACAGGTTTCCCTGGAGAAACTGATGAAAAATTTGAAAAACTCGCTGAATTTACAGAAGATATTCAGTTTGACAGATTAGGCTGTTTTGCATATTCAGAGGAAGAAAATACTCCTGCATCAAAGTTTGAAAATCAGATTGATGAAGAAATAAGAAGTCACAGAGCTGATATAATTATGGAACAGCAACAGTTAATCAGTGAAAGGATAAATAATAAAAAGCTTGGAAAAGTATTGCTTTCAGTAGTTGAGGGCTTCGACAAATGGGCTGAATGTTATTTCGGAAGAACTGAAGCTGACGCTCCTGATATTGACGGAAAAATTTTCTTTACATCTGAAAATCCTCTTGAAATGGGACAGTATGTAAATGTAAAGATAACAGATACTCTTGATTATGACCTGATGGGAGAGGTGAC
>JAZKXQ010000327.1:0-3003 GCA_045611725.1 Oscillospiraceae bacterium | reverse complement strand
ACAACAGCAGATTACTAAAACAGTTCTTGTAATAGATGAAGCTCAGGATATGACGAAAACAGAGTTTGAATTTGTAGAGGCTCTTATTCAAAGAAATAATGATATACGAGTAATTGCTGTAGGAGATGATGACCAGAATATATATGGTTTTCGTAATTCAGATTCAAAATATTTCAGCTCTTTTCTTAAAAATGAAAACTCTGTAAAATATGAACTTCTTGACAATTACAGAAGCTGTAAAAGTATAGTAAATCTTGCAAATAATTTTGCTCTGACAATACCTGACAGATTGAAAGATAAGCCAATTGTTCCAATAAGCAAAAATAATGGAACAGTAAAAGTTATAAAGCATTACAGCTGGAATCTTGAATATCCAATATTTGAACATATTCGCAATAATTCTGATAATGGAAGTATATGCGTTCTTACATATACAAATAATGAAGCATTAAGAATGTCCAATCTTTTAAATAAAAATGGAATACCTGCAAAGCTTATACAGGATAATAAAGGTTTTAACCTTTTTAATCTTGCTGAATTTAAAATGTTTATGAAAATTATAAACAGAGAGAATAATACACCTGTTATATCAGATGAAAAATGGGATAATGCAATAAATGAATTGAAACGTATCTATAAAACAAGTACCTGTTTAGTGCTATGTTTAAGACTTCTTGAAAAATTTTCGTATGACAATGATGTTAAATATAAATCAGACCTTGAAATGTTTATAAGAGAATCAGATTTTTCAGATTTTCAACGTATAGGAAAGAATGAAGTTGTTGTATCTACAATTCATAAAGCAAAAGGTAAGGAATTTGATATAGTGTATATGATGCTGAATTCAAATAAAATATCAGTTTCAGATGAACAGAAACGTCTTTTTTATGTCGGATTTACAAGAGCAAAAAATCAATTATTTATCCACTATAATGGAAATATCTGTGATGATATTGCAAGTGATATATCTTATGACGGTCAGATGTATCCTGAACCAACAGAAATAATAATAAGTCTTATGCCTGATGGAATTAATTTAGGATTTTCTGATAATCTAAAGGTAAAAAACACAGTTTTAAGACACAGAAGCGGTGACCCAATTTATCTTAAAGAAAAAATATTATATGATAGCAATGGTTCAATATTGGCAATGCTTTCAAAATCTGCAAAAGAAAATCTTGATAAGCTTTATCAGAGAGGTTATCAGATTTATGATATTAAAATCAGGTATATAATTGCAAGAAAACCTGAAAAAATGGATACTGAAAGTGCATTGGTTTTACCAGATATTTATTTGAAAAAGATAAAAAACATAGCTGTAAAATAGAAAAGATAATTATATCTTGACCGTTAAATAAAGTATAAGAATATCTATGATAACCTTGCGACATCCTTATATCCTATCCTTGCCCTTTCTTCCTGTGCTATACAATATTAAAGCATTGTTTTAAACTTTGCAATTTTCTTGTACAGTTGGTTATCACAGTCCTTTTTATAAAATCAATGTTATCCTTGTTTTATAAAATTCCCTTCGGCTTTTGCCTCCAGTCCTGAGACTTTTCGTACTTTAAGTTTCCCTAAAGCTGACTTTCCTTATACGGTCTAAGGTATATTATTTTTATTTATTACATTATTTTGCTAATTGTAATTCTCCATATGCCTTTAAATTTAAGGCTGCATTATAATCTCTATCTATTTCTAATCCACATTTTTCACATTTATACACTCTATCAGACAACTTTATCTTCTTCAAACCCCCACAACAAGAACATTTCTTACTGCTTGGGTAAAATCTATCTACTTCTATCAACTGACTACCTATCAATTCCAACTTATATCTCATTATTGTTTTAAACTTATACCATTGCATTTGAGATATTGCTCTTGCAAGACAATGATTTTTTACCATCCCCTGTATATTTAATGTTTCCATAACAACTGCTTTTGGCTTGGTTTTCACCACTGCACTTGCTACTTCATATAAATAATTTTTCTTTGTATCATGTAACCTCTTTTCTAATCTTGCTTTCTGTAATCTCAACTTCCTTATATTATTACTTTCCACACCACCATTTTTATTCAATGCTTTTGCTATTTTACTCTGCAATTGCTTTAATTTCTTATAAGTTTTCTTTATATATCTATCTTTATTTATATTTCGGTAAAATTCATTATCAGAAGTTATTGCAAATTCTTTTATTCCCATATCTATTCCTATTACTTTATCTGTTAATTCTTCTTTGTATTCTACCTTTTCTTGTTTGCAACTAAAACATATTAACCACTGTGTACCATCAAATTTTATACGTGTATTGTAATATTCTACTGGAAATGTTTCTCCTTTTGGGAGTCTTACTTTCACTCTACCACTTATCCCTTGTGCTTTATCTTGCAAATTGCTTATATTCAAAGTATTGTCTTTGGCATTATAATTCAATTTATCACTTCGGGTATAAAAACTATATATTTTTTCTGTTTTCTTGTGATATTTTGGCTTCCCTACTTTTCTTTTACTCTGAGGGTCTTTTATGTATTTAAAATATTTTTCATAACTGCTCATCAATTCTTCTATCATTCTTTTTATTGTTGCTTCTGCTGGTACACCTACCCATTCTGTTTCTTTCTGTGCTTTTAATTCTCTATAATATGCCAACAATTCTTTACCAAACAAATGTTTCTTATTCTCTTTGTACTCCTGTTCTTTTTTATATATACACATATTATGCACTGCTCTTACCACACTGCATATATAAAACAACTTATCTGATTGTTCTGGTGTTACCTCTAACACATACTGTGTCCCCCTCATTACTTCATTTTCTGTTAATTTGACTCTTTTCATTAAATACACCCCCCTTTTTATCATATGCGTACACTTAAGTAGAAAGGCAGAAAGAGTACAGAGAAGAAATACGTTTTCTTTTTGAATCAGCACAGTAATCTGATAATGAAGATAGCATGTCATCAGAAAATGAAAACATAAATGATTCTGCAATAATTTGA
>JAZKXQ010000326.1:0-5675 GCA_045611725.1 Oscillospiraceae bacterium | reverse complement strand
TATTTTGTTAGAAAAAATATCCATTCGCACCAATCCTAAATGCCAATTTGTATTATTTATAAATAAACAAAAGAATTTCCCTTAAAAGCTTACAGGCTAAAGCTGTAGATGCTCCGCTCTGGTCGTAGATAGGGGAGAGTTCATTCATATCAAGTCCGACTATATTAAGTTCTGAAATAGTTTTTATCGCATTTATAAGCTCTCTGAATGATACTCCGTCAGCCTCGGGAGTACCTGTTCCGCAGAATACTGACGGGTCAAGAACATCAAGGTCAAGCGTAAAGTATACAGGCTTACCCTTTAATTTTTCAACGATTTCATTAAGACCATCAAAATTAAATCTGTTGGTGAATACGTGGTCTTTACCCCATTTAAATTCTTCTCTGTCACCACTTCTTATACCAAACTGAAATATTTTTCCATCTCCGACAATATCGTGACATCTTCTGATAACACTTGCGTGAGATAATTTTGCACCTAAATAATCATCTCTTAAATCAGCGTGAGCGTCAAAATGGATAATATGCAAATCAGGATATTTTTTTGCAACTGCCCTTACTGAACCGAGTGTTACAAGATGTTCTCCGCCTATCATAAACGGAATTTTTCCGTCATTTAAAATCTGTTCGGTATGCTTTTCTATGTCATTTAATGCATATTCAGTACTTCCAAAGCATAATTCAAGGTCGCCACTGTCAAATACTGAAATATCAAGTAAATCCTTGTCGCTGTATGGACTATATGTTTCTATACCGAAACTTTCATTTCTTATTGCAGAACTTGCAAATCTTGTTCCTGGACGGTATGATGTTGTACTGTCAAAAGGTGCTCCGAAAAGTACTATTTTACTGTCGCTGTATTCAGCGTCACAGGCTATAAATGTATGAATATTCTTTTCCATTATATTTTCTCCTTAACTTCTCTTAGGCAGTCACGCACATTATTTGGTATTGCAAAACAGCCACGATGAAGAATTGTATTATAATATCTTGTTCTCATTCCAAGACTGTTCCACCATTCATCTTTAAGGTCATCACGGGGGTCAAATCTCTTTGAGGCAAATCCGAAAAGCCAGTGTCCCGATGGATAAGTAGGAATATGAGCCTGATATACAAGAGCAGTTTTAAAGAATTTCTTAATTTTGCTGTGAGCCTTTTTCATAGCCTCTGAATATTCTGTATAGAATGTACTTTCGTGCTGATTGACGAGTATTCCGTCATCATTGAGAGCCTTGAAACAATTTCCATAAAATTCAGTGGTAAAAAGTCCCTCACCAACTCCGAAAGGGTCTGTTGAGTCTACGATTATGAGGTCATATTTTCCCTCATCTGAACTTCTAACAAATCTTAATCCGTCCTCATAGTAAATATGGACTCTTTCATCATCAAGAGAACAGGAAGTCTGAGGAATATATTCCCTGCAAACATCAACAACTTTTTTATCTATTTCAACCATATCTATATTTTCAATATGCTTATATCGTGTAAGTTCTCTTATAGTTCCTCCGTCACCTGCACCTATTACAAGTACATTTTTTATATCGGGGTTTGTAGCCATAGGGATATGGGTAATCATTTCGTGATATATATATTCATCTTTTTCAGTTATCATAAGGTATCCGTCAAGAGTGAGAATTTTTCCAAATTCTTCTGTTTCAAAAACATCTATTTTCTGAAATTCACTCTGACCACTGTAAATATGTCTGTTTACTCTTATAGAGAATCTGACATCTGGGGTATGATTTTCGGTAAACCATAAATCCATAGGAAAATCCATCATTAAATTCCTTTCTGCTTTACAACATTTATGTATTCTGTATTCATATCCTGCGTACCTGTAAGGAAACAGCCTTTTTCCTTTGCATAAAGGATATAATTTATAATATCATCAGTAATTTTTTCTCCTGGGGCAAGTATTGGTATTCCTGGAGGATAGCACATAACAAATTCAGAACATATTCTGCCTTTGCTTTGTCTTATAGGCAATGATTCTTTTTCGGCATAGAATGCATTCTGAGGAGTAAGAACTACATCTGGATTAATATATTCGTGGTCAAACATACCTGTTTTATCCTTTGAGTATCTTCTTTTTATCTCATAAAGAGCCGATACAAGTCTTTCAATCTCAAGTGCAGTATCTCCCGATGAAATTATTGCAAGAATATTTCCTATATCCCCAAATTCAATCTGTATTCCATATTCATCACGCAAAATGTCATATACTTCAATACCTGCAAGACCAATATCTCTTGTATGTATGGATAATTTTGTAGTATCGAAATCAAATACTGTATTTCCGTCATTGAGTTCATTTGAAAATGCGTAGTATCCACCGAGTTTATTTATTTCTCCTCTTGCATAATCAGCAAACTGAACTGTTTTTCTGAAAATATCCCTTCCACTAAGAGCAAGATTTTTTCTTGTTATGTCAAGAGAAGCCATAAGCAGATATGAAGCACTTGTTGTTTGTGTAAGATTTATAATCTGTCTTGTATAATCTGCATTTATATTTTTTCCACATAGCAATAAAGCAGACTGAGTAAGAGAACCGCCTGTTTTGTGGATACTTACAGAAGCCATATCAGCACCTGCCGACATAGCCGAAACGGGAAGATTTTCACCAAAATACAGATGAGTTCCGTGAGCTTCATCAGCAAGAACATACATATTGTTTTTATGAGCAATTTCAACTATTTTTTTAATATCCGAGCATATTCCATAGTAAGTAGGATTGTTTACCAGTATTGCTTTTGCGTCGGGATTTTCTTTTATAGCTTTTTCAATATCCTCAACAGACATTCCAAGAGGTATTCCAAGTTTCTGATTTACTCCTGGATTGACATATACAGGCACAGCACCATTGACTACAAGGGCATTTATAGCACTTCTATGCACATTTCTGGGCATAATTATTTTTTCTCCTGCCTTGCATACAGTCATAATCATAGCCTGTACACCGCTTGTAGCACCATTTACCATAAAGAATGCGTTTTCAGCTCCGAAAGCTTCTGCGGCAAGGCTTTGAGCGTCCTTAATAACTGATACGGGGTGACATAAATTATCAAGAGGTTTCATAGAGTTTACATCGGCTTTCATACAATTTTTGCCTAAAAAGTCGTTTAACTCCTGATTTCCCCTTCCTCCTTTGTGACCAGGAACATCGAAACGCACTACTCTTTCAGAAAAATGCCTTTTCATAGCTTCATAGAGAGGAGCATTATTTTGAGTATAATTCAATTAAACCTACACCTCCGTAATATCAGTATATATTGACACCACTGAAAATTTCAATCATTTCTTTTCTAAGGCGATTTGATATGTCAAGTCTTTCTTTGGGAGCAAGTTCAAAAACATCTGTATTGAACAGATAATTCTGTAACTGCATTTCCCTTACGAGCATTTTTGTATGAAAAATATTAGACTGGTAAACATTAACATCTATTGCGTCATATCTTGTCAGAGTATCATCATCTATGTAATCCTGAATAGAGGTTATTTTATGGTCAAGGAAACATTTTCTTCCTTCCATATCTCTTGTAAAACCCCTTACACGATAATCAATAGTAATAATATCGGAATCAAAGCTTCCTATGAGGTAATCAAGTGTATTGAGAGGAGATATTTCCCCACAGGTTGAAACATCAATATCAACTCTGAATGTAGATATTTCATTATCGGGGTGAGTTTCTGGGAATGTATGAACAGTGACGTGACTTTTATCAAGATGAGCATGTACATCGTGATGAGGCAATATTGGAAATCCCTGATTGCAGGAGGAGTCAATATGTTCTGGCTGAACTTTTCCTTCAGCTATAAGAATATTTACAGAAGCTCCCTGAGGGTCATAGTCCTGTTTGGAAATATTAAGAACAGTAGCACCTATTTTCTGGGTTACATCGCAGAGAATTTTTGTAAGTCTTTCGGAATTATACTGTTCATCAATGTATCTTATATACTCAAAACGTTGTTTTTCGGTTTTGGCATAGCATACATCATAAATATTAAAACTTAATGTTTTTGTAAGATTATTGAAGCCATATAGCTTAAGCTTTGTATCCAACTGAAACATCACAGCCTTTCATCAAAAATACTGATTAAAAACATTGATTATAACTATCTGTCAAAGATTAATTTTAACATAAAAATGAAAAAAAATCAATGATTTAACGATATGTTTTTTGTTAAATGCCCATAAATTTATAAAAAGTCATTTATTGTCATATAATCACGAAATTTCTATTATTGCATAAACTGTAATAAGGCGTCTTTTTATGAAATTATGAAAGGCAGGTATGTTAATATGTGTATTTTAGGTATGCCCTCTGTAACTTATGCACAGAAGGCTAAATCTTATCTAAGCAAAAAAGGATACAGATGCGAGATTATAAGAACAAAAATGTCGTGTGGTTACAGTATAAGCGTTCAGGGGGAATGTGAAGCTGTAAAGCGTATGCTTGATGAACAGAATATACCATACAAGGAAAAGGATATATCATTATGGTGAATTTTGATAATTCTGCAACAACATTCCCGAAACCTTATGAAGTAAGGAAAATGGCAGAATATGCAGTTGAAAAATGTGGAGGAAATGCAGGTAGGGGAGGGCATATACTGTCTATGTTTACTTCTGAACAGATATTTTCTGCACGTAAAGTTCTGGCTGATTTTTTTGACGCCGAGCCGGAAAATGTTATTTTTACTCTTAACTGCACCCACGCTCTTAATCTTGCAATAAAAGGAATAATGAAAAACGGAGGTCATATTATAACAAGTTCTCTGGAGCATAATTCTGTTATAAGACCTCTTGAGGCAATGAAAAATGATGGAATTATTTCATACAGCATAGCAAAAGTTTATTATGATGATGAAAAAACAATAAAATCATTCATTGAAAATATAACTCCCCAGACAAAAGCAATAGTATGCACTCTTGCAAGTAATGTTACAGGGCAGATACTTCCATTCAGAAAAATAGCTGAAATATGTAAAAAATATAATATATGCTTTATTGCTGATGGAGCACAGATATGTGGAATATTCCCTGTATCCCTTGCTGACGGAATAAATATACTGTGTACAGCAGGGCATAAAGGTCTTTATGGTACAGCAGGAACAGGATTGCTCATAACTGATGGAAAATATCATATAGACCATATTATCGAGGGAGGAACCGGAAGTGATTCAATGAATACTGAACAGCCTGATTTTCTTCCGGATACTCTTGAAAGTGGTACTTTAAATACTGTGGGGATATTATCAATGAAAGCAGGAGTAAATTTTATAAAAAGAAAAAGTATAATGAAAATATATGAACACGAAAATAAACTCTGTCAGCAATTTATAAACAGCATTGGAAATATTCCTGAAATTACAGTTTATCGTAATGCAACAGCATCATATGTTCCGATAGTTTCATTTAATCTCAATAATGTTCCTTCTGAAGAACTCGCATCATATCTTAGCTCAAAAGGTTTCTGTCTTCGTGCAGGACTTCATTGTGCAGGTCTTGCACATAAAAATATAGGAACTTTAAATGGAACAATAAGGTTTGCTCCGTCTGTTTTTAATACTCCTTCAGAGGTTTCGGCTCTTGTATATGCAATAAAAAATTTTGTCATTATGAAAAAAATTAATAATACCCCCTTGAAATAATCTGTATTTATGATACAATTATAC
>JAZKXQ010000325.1:0-3574 GCA_045611725.1 Oscillospiraceae bacterium | reverse complement strand
AAGCCTTTGGTCGCTGTCGAACAGACAGCGAAAGAGGGGTTGCAGGGGAGGTAACTCCCCTGCCTGATAGTCGTTTTATAATTCCAAAAGCATTGCTTTTGGAATTTTTTAATCAAAATCGCTGTTCAAAGAACAGCGATTAATAAACAATCAATTTTTGAAAAAGTGAAAATAAAAAATTAAGAACGGTAATCTGCATTAATTGACACATAGTCGTGAGTAAGGTCACAGCCCCACGCAGTAGCTGTCGCTGTTCCGCATTTTGCATTTATTCTTGCTGTAACTTTATCAGCTGAGAGAACCTTTATTGCAAGTTCTTCATCAAATTCAAGTCCTATACCGTCCTCAACAAGAAGTATATTTCCGTTTTCGCTTTCAATTACCACATCTACAGTATCAGGATTAAATTCAGCTCCCGAATAACCCATAGCACAGAGTATTCTTCCGCAGTTTGCATCACGTCCGAATATTGCAGCCTTTGTAAGATTTGAAGTTATAACAGATTTGCTGAGAATTACAGCGTCCTGTTTTGAAGGTGCATTTTCAACGATTACTTCAAATAATTTTGTAGCACCTTCTCCGTCTTCTGCAATTCTCTGTGCAAGGTATGTATTTACTTCATTGAGTACTTTGCAGAATTTTTCATATGCTTCATTTTTTTCAGTAATTTTTTCATTTCCTGCAAGACCGTTTGCAAATACGAAAAGGCTGTCATTTGTGGAAGTATCACCATCAACTGAAACCATATTGAAAGTATCTTTTACATTCTCTTTAAGAATTTCATCAAGGAGTTTTTTATCAATAGCTATATCAGTGCATACAAATGCGAGCATAGTTCCCATATTAGGGTGAATCATACCAGAACCCTTGCACATTCCTCCAACTGTAACGGTTTTCCCGTCAATCTCAAACTGAACAGCATACTGTTTTGAGCGTGTATCTGTTGTGAGGATAGCTTCTGCGGCAAGATTTCCAGCTTCTTCTGTGTCTGAAAGCATTGGAGCAAGTTCTCTGATACCTTTTTCAATTATATCCATAGGGAGCTGTTTTCCGATAACTCCTGTTGAAGCGGAAATAACCTGTTCAGCCTTTTCAAGACCTAAAACTTCAGCAGTATATTCTGACATACGCTTTGCATTGTCATAACCTTGCTGACCTGTCGCAGCATTGGCAATACCTGTATTTATAACTACAGCATTGACAGTTTCAAAGTTATTTACAATATAGCTGTCCCATTTTACAGGTCCTGCCTTAACCTTGTTGGTTGTGAATACACCAGAGCATACCGCAGGAGTTTCAGTATAAATCATAGCCATATCTTTATTTGTTTTTCCTGCTTTTATTCCTGCACGAAGTCCATAAGCTTTAAAGCCTTTTACGGCAGTAACTCCACCAGATATTTTTTTCATATGTAATTCCTCCAGATATTTTAATTTATATATTATTATACAATAATCGGGTTTATATTTCAATAGTATCTTCATTATGATTTTCAACTATTTCAGTAATTTTATTTTTTTAAAAATTTTTTTGAAATTTATGCAACCTTTTTACAACTTGCGAGGTTACTATAGTAGAAAGAGATAACAAAACAAATAAATTTTAGTTGGGAGGAGATATAAACAGAATTTTTTCGTCGTTTTCAACAATAATTCGCTTGAATTTTCTATTTTTTTTGATAGGTATTGACAATCACGTTGAAATATGATATTATTTAGAAAACGATAGTTTTGTGAAAAAATACAGATTTTTAATTTAAAAGGAGGAGTTCTTATAAAAAAGAATTTAAAGAAAATGTTTGCCTGTACTTTGGCAATGAGTACTCTTTTTTCGATGTCTTCGTTAAGTGTTTCAGCTGTAGAAGCAGAAGATTTTTCAAAATATGAAGATAAGGAAAACCTTTCAGAAGAATTCAAGGAATTTATCCTTAATTCTGAGCCTCATCGTGTTATAAATGAACGTTGTAAAGCTTATGTTGTTTTCTACTCAGGAACAGATGAAAATGGCAAAAAAATATATACACCTGGTATTTGGGGCGGTGCTAATGTTGGTTATACATATACTAGTGCATTAGGAATAAAAGCTTTTGATGAAGAGGGAAATACCATTACTGCTAATTCCGTGTGTCAGGTAGTATGGTTTGATGAAAATGGGGTTCCTGAAAAAATAGTAACTCCTCATATAATACCTGAAGTGGAAGTGGAAGATTATCACGCTGTATACAGTGCTTTTGATATTACAACAGGTGAAGATATAATTGTAATTTGTACAAATGATGTGGTAAGAGGAAATGTTGTAGCAAAATGTGGCGACACAAACTGTGATGGAACTGTTGATGTAAGAGATGTTACATCAATAAATCAGCATATCATAAAGGAAAATATTCTCCCAGATTATGCAGACACTGTTGCAGACGTAAATGACGATGGAAATATTGACATTTCAGACCTTGGAATGTTGAAAAAATATATCATAAAAATGATTGACTCTTTCTAAAATTAAATTATAATACTTAGATATTTTAAGGGGAAAACCTGTAAAAAGGTTTTCCCCTCGCTTTTTTGAAGAGTCAGCAGTGCCGAATTTTGTTGACATACAGAAAATTATGATATATAATATAATTCATAGTTTTTTGAAAGGTGGATTTTTATATGAAAAAAATAATAGCACTTGATATAGACGGAACTCTTTACAATGATGAAAAGAGAATTACTCCTAAAACAAAGGAAAGCCTTGTAAATGCACAGAAAAACGGTCATATTGCCGTTCTTGCATCAGGAAGACCAACAACAGGGCTTCATTTACAGGCTAAAGAACTGGAGCTTGAGAAATACCACGGACTTCTTCTCTCATATAACGGAGGAATGGTAACAGATGTTACATCAGGAGAAGTGCTTTATAAAAAGCCGTTGCCGATTGATACTGCAAAGAAACTTTTAAGACATCTTGAAAAATTTGATGTAAATCCTATTGTAAATGATGAAAAATATTACTATACAACAGATTTAAATGGTTTTAAGCTTGATTTTGAAAGCGTACAGAACAGACTTGAATTAAAAAAGGTTGATAATATCTGTGATTCAATAGATTTTGAACCTGTAAAAATTCTTATAGCTGCACCAAACGAAACTCTTGCACCTCTTGTAGAGGAGATATGCGAACCTTTTAAAGATGAATTATCATTTGTAATGTCAGCACCTTTTTATCTTGAGGCTACTGCCAAGGGAGTAACAAAAGCAGACGCACTTGAAAAGATAGCTCAAAAGCTTGATGTTGACAGAAAAGATGTAATTTCATTCGGTGACGCTGAAAATGATATGTCAATGATTGAATATGCAGGTACAGGAGTAGCTATGGGAAATGCCTGTGCAAGTCTTAAAGAAAAAGCAGATATGATAACACTTTCAAACAATGATGACGGAATAGCATTTGCACTTGAAAAACTTCTGTAAATGAATAATATATTTAATAAATTGTCTGAAATAGGTTGGTATCCGGATAGAAAAATTTCTTTAATAACGTGAGTTCGACAAGAAAAAATCAGTCAACAAGGCATAAAAAATCCTTTATTTCC
>JAZKXQ010000324.1:0-7070 GCA_045611725.1 Oscillospiraceae bacterium | reverse complement strand
GACCGCTTGGCCTCCGACTTAAATGGAGTGTTTTATTTCCATAAGGCATACCACCTGTAATTACTGCTTTTTTTGGAAATTCAGGTCTTGTCTGATATTTTTTATTTCTGTAATCAATTTCTTTATTTTCCATTGAATACCTCCGAAATATATTATAGATTTTTCAAAATAACGCCACTGCTTTATATACAGCTGTGGCGTTACTTATTATTATATATAAATCAAAAATAGCTCATCGCTATGGAAGAAGTCTATTTATATCTCTTGGGAACATACTTGACTGTCTTACATTTGTAAGCTTTAGAAGTTTCATAACAAGTCTTTCAAGACCTATTCCAAGACCTCCGTGTGGTGGAAGTCCGTATTTATGAGCTTCAAGATAGCTTTCAAAATCAGCTGGATTAAGTCCCTGTGCTTTCATCTTCTCAATCTGTTCATTATAGTCGTGGATTCTCTGACCACCACTTGTTATTTCAAGACCTCTGAAAAGAAGGTCAAATTTATATGCAAGTCTTGAATCTTCTCTTGAATTCATAGCATAGAAAGGTGGTTTTGATGAAGGGAAATGAGTAACAAATATAAATTCACTGTTGTATTTTTCCTTTGCATATTTACAAAGTCCAACTTCATCTTCTGGTTCAAGGTCAAGCTTGTTCTTTGAACCCTTGTCACCGAGAATTTCTTTTGCTTCAAGAAGTGTAACACACGGAATTTCATCAATTACAGGAATATCTGCTCCGAGTATTTCAATTTCATTCTTGTAATTTTCATTGAGATACTGCATTACATATTTAAGCATAGCAGTTTCCATAGCCATAACATCATACATACTGTCAATATAACCCATTTCAAAGTCAAGACCTATATATTCATTTATATGACGTGAAGTAGCGTGTTTTTCTGCACGGTAAACAGGAGCAATTTCAAAAACTCTGTCAAAGAATGCAACTGCTGTCTGTTTATAGAACTGTGGTGACTGGTTGAGGAATGCGTGTTTGTCGAAATAATCAAGATGGAATATATTTGCTCCGCCCTCAGCACCCTGAGCAACAATCTTAGGAGTATGAATTTCAGTAAAGTTATTCTTGAGCATAAATTCTCTGAAACCACTTACAACGCCTTCCTGAAGTTTGAAAATCGCTTTTTCATATACATTTCTAAGAGATACAGAACGATTGTCAAGATTTACATCAAGAGAACAGCCGAGCTTTTTATCTGAAACCTTGAGAGGATATTCAAACTCGGGCTTTGAAATCATTTTTATAGATTTAAGCTGAATTTCAACTCCATAGAATGCCTTATCGCTTTCAATTACAGTACCACATACATTAACAAAACAGCCTTCTCTGATACCGCCTACAGCGTCACTGCAATTTTCTGGAGAATAAATAGACTGAACAAGATATCTTGCAGTTCTGAGGACTATGAATGAAAATCCACTCATCTGTCTGACCTTGTGAACACAGGCTCTGAAAGAAATTTCCTCACCGATATGCTCTGTAGCGTCTGTTATATCAAATTCTTTAAGAAGATTTTTTCCGTCAAGCTTCATTATTCCGTCAGACTTTTCTGGAATGTATTTTTCAGAATTTTCAAACATTACAAAATCATTTTTTTTTGAGTCGTCAGAAGTTTCTGTTTCTGCTGTATCATCAGCCTTTGCAGATACTTCCGAAGATGATGCCTCTTTAAGCTTAGCTTCAAGAGTTTCCTTTGCAACCTTAGGTGTACAGATACCCTTTAAAGCCTTTGTACACTGTCCCATAAGGAATCCGAATACCTTCATTTCGCCGTTTTTGTACTGTTCAACAGCAGAAGAATTTTCTAAAAGTATCTTTGTAATGATTTCTTCAGCCTTTGCAGTATCATTTGCAATTATAAAGCCGTTTTCCTTTGCAGTTTTTTCAGCACCCTTGCCTGTTTCAATCATAAGTCTGAGAATCTGCTTAGCGTCACCCTTTGAAACCTTTTCAGTATCTGACATTTCAACAAGCTTTGCAAATTCCTTTGCAGTGAAAGGAAGATTGTCCATTGAAACTTCTCCGAGATTTACACGTCTTAAAAGTTCAACTATGATAAAGTTTGAAATGCTCTTAGGATTGTTGTAATTCTCAACAGCCTCATTAAAGAAGTCTGATACTGTTTTCTGATTTACAAGGATTTTAGCGTCCTTTTCATTTATACCAAAATCTTTTACATATCTTTCAATTCTCTGGAATGGAAGTTCAGGGAGTTTAGCTCTGATTTCATCAAGCATTTCATCAGTGAAATTAACCTGAAGAATATCAGGCTCTGGAAAATATCTGTAATCGTGAGCGTCTTCCTTACTTCTCATTGACTTTGTTTCGCCCTTGTTATCGTCAAAACGTCTTGTTTCCTGAATAACTCTTTTGCCCATATCGAGAACTCTTGACTGACGCTTTATTTCATAGTCAATGGCTCTGCCTACGGATTTTATTGAGTTAAGGTTTTTACATTCGGTTCTTGTACCGAATTCCTTATCCTCTGGCTTCATAATTGAAACGTTAACGTCACATCTTAAAGAACCCTGTTCCATTTTACAGTCGCATACTCCTGCATACTGGAGGAGCAATGAAACCTTTTCAACGAATGCCTTAGCTTCTTCAGATGAAGAAATATCAGGCTCTGTAACTATTTCAATAAGAGGAATACCACATCTGTTATAGTCTGCAAGTGAAACGTTGTTAAAATCATCGTGTATAAGCTTACCTGCGTCTTCTTCAAGATGTATTCTGTTAATGCGTATATTTTTCTTTACGCCGTTTACTTCAATCGGAACAACGCCGTTTATACAAAGAGGTCTTTCGAGCTGTGAAATCTGATAAGCTTTCGGGAGGTCAGGATAGAAATAGTTTTTTCTGTCGAAAACGGAAAATTTATTTATATCACAACCAAGAGCAAAACCTGCTTTTACAGCATATTCAACAGCTGTCTGATTGATAACCGGCAGAGTTCCCGGCATACCTGTGCAGACAGGACAGCATCTTGAGTTCTGACTTCCACCAAATTCAGCTGTACAGGTACAGAATACCTTTGAATTTGTTAAAAGTTCGGCGTGTATTTCAAGTCCGATAACAGGAATGTAAGATGACATTTCAGTTCCCTCCTATATTGAAAGTTCAGGCAGACGCATTTCAAAATTATTTTCAAAGGCGTCAGCTACCTGAATAATTGAAGCTTCATCGAACTTTCTTCCGATAATTGACATACCGATAGGCATACCATTATCCTTACTGTATCCGCAAGTAGTGGATATTGCTGGAAGAGAAGCGATATTTGCAGTTACTGTGCATATATCAGCCTGATACATTTTTACAGGGTCTGAAATATTTTCATTTATTCCATAAGCAACAGAAGGTGCAGTTGGTGTAACTATTACATCGCATTTTTCAAATATATCAGCATATTCAGCTGAAATTTTCTGTTTAAGAGCAAGAGCCTTGCCGTAATATGCATCATAGTAACCACTTGAAAGAGCATAGTTTCCGAGGAGAATTCTTCTCTTTACTTCATCTCCGAAGCCTTCGCTTCTTGAATTGCTTATAAGTTCATTGAAGTTTTCGCCTATTTCACTTCTATGACCATATTTTATTCCGTCATATCTTGAAAGATTTGAGGAAGCTTCTGCTGATGAGATGAGATAATAAGCGGAAACGGCATATTTAAGGCTTGGCATTGAACATTCAATTATTTCAGCTCCCTGAGATTTATAGAAATCAACAGCTTTAAGAACTGTATCTCTTACTTCACTGTCAATACCTTCAGCATAAAATTCCTTTGGAACTGCAATTTTCATACCTTTAAGGCTCTGACCGATTTTAGCAGTTACATCTGTAACGGGATTTTTTGAAACAGTGCCATCGTGACGGTCATAACCTGCAATTGCATTGAGAATTATTCCGCAGTCGTGGGCATTTTTAGCAACAGGGCCTATCTGGTCAAGAGATGAAGCGAATGCTATAAGACCGTAACGTGAAACTCGTCCATAAGTTGGTTTAAGACCTGTAACTCCGCAGAATGATGCAGGCTGTCTTATTGAACCGCCTGTATCAGAACCGAGTGAGGCAGCACATAAGGACGCTGAAACACAAGCTGCTGAACCTCCGGAAGAACCTCCCGGAACTCTTGAAATATCAAAAGGATTCTTTGTTTTTGCGAATGCTGAAGTCTGTGTAGAGCCTCCCATAGCGAATTCATCAAGGCTTGTTTTTCCGAGCATTACAATATTCTGTTCATTAAGCTTTTCCATAACGGTAGCATTGTATGGAGGAATAAAATTGCCGAGCATTTTTGAAGATGCTGTAGTTCTTACGCCCTCTGTGCAGATATTGTCTTTTATTGCAATCGGAATACCACAAAGCTGTGAAGCTTCATTGCTGTCAATTTTTTTCTGTGCATTTTCAGCATCATTGAGAGCTTTTTCTTCACATACAGTTATATAGCTTTCGATTTTTCCATCGTATTTTTTATTTCTGCTGATATACTCGGAAGTAAGCTCTTTTGCAGAGATTTCCTTATTATCGAGCATACGTCGCATATCTCTTAAACTAAGTGATGTAACGTCCATCATTTCAACTCCTATTCAACAACCTTCGGAACAACAAAGCAATTGTCACTGCTTGTTGCATTCTGAAGAATTTTATCTGAAGACATACTGCTATATGAAATATCTTCTCTTAAATCATTAAGGTACACATTTTTATTGTCAGCCTCAGCGTCATACTGAATGTCGACTTCCTTAATAGTGTCCATAATTTCAATTATACTTGTCATTTCTCCTGCAACTTTTTCAAGCTGACTATCAGTAAAATTAAGCTTACTGAGTTTTGAAAGATAAGAAACCATCTGTAAATCCAAAATAAAAACCTCGCTTTCAGATAAATAATAGTACAGAGTATTCCAAGAATAAATTATACTACATTTTATATATTTTTGCAAGTATTTTAATAAATAATCAAAAAATCAGGCATACTAATGAAAGGATACCTGATTTTTCACAGCCGGAAAGACTACCAGCCAATATCGAAACTGTCGTTGTCATTTGAATAATTATTGTTTACATTTCCGATAATATCCTGAATCTGCTGACCAAGCTGATTCTGTTTTCTGCCTTGAGTATCAGCATCGCTTAATTCCTGTCTTCCACTGTCCTCGGAAAGAGTCATACTCTTACTTCCAATTTGTGAAGATGTAACAGCAATTGTTTTTATGAGCTGTGCAAGTTGTTCTCCGGAATAAGCGTGAACAACTGTTTCAGGAGTAGTCGTAAATTCAGCGAGCATATCATCATTTGCCTCACGACCTATGCCAAGAGCAGCTTTAAGACCAAATCTGTACCAGTTATTAGCCTGTAATTTTTTAAGACCTGTCTTGTAATCATCAGTAGGATACCCATCTGTCATAAGGAAAATAACAGGGGCAAATGAAAGTGAAGGAGCACTTAAAAAGCTGTTTCTTGAAAGTCTTATAGCAAGTTCTTCAAAAGCAGCACCCATATTTGTAATACCTTCTGCCGAAAGTCTGCTCCATTCAAAATCCTCTACTGAAACAGGTTCGTGATACATCCACGCATAATTTGTAGAAAATGTAAGAACAGCAATTTTTACTTCAGTATCAGCTTCACCAATTTTTCTGATTTCGGGGATAATCTCCTCCATAGCAGTATTAAGTTCGCCGATTTTAGTACCCTTCATACTGCCGGAAATATCTATAAGAAAGAACAATACAAGACTTCTTCTTGACACTCCCATAGTATTTAACGGGTCGTCATCTTCAAAATAATTATTAAAGTTATTATTCGCCATAGAAAAAACTTCCTTTCCAAAAAATATTTACTCTGTACTCTACATAGTACTATTTTACCTCAAAATTTCAAATATGTCAATGGTTATGTGATTTTTATACAAAATAATAACACATATTTAAAAAAATCGTTGTAAATGTATCAAAAAAATGATATAATTATCTTGACCCGATAAAAATTTTTACAAAGGAGTAATAATTTAAGATGAATAATAAAGTAAACAGAATAAAAGAGCTTACAAGCCTTTTAAATAGCTATCGTTATGCATATTATGTAAAATCCGAGCCTTTGGTTGAGGACGAAGTATATGACAGGCTTTTTGATGAACTTGCAGAACTTGAAAATGAAACAGGATTTTTTCTTTCAAATTCACCTGTAAAAACTGTTGGATATGAAGAAGTCGACAGCCTTGAAAAAGTAAAGCATAAAATTCCTCTTTTATCTCTTGACAAAACAAAAAGCATTGATGATGTAAAAAAATTTGCTGAAAAAAATCCCGTTATGGCAATGCTTAAACTTGACGGTCTGACAGTTGAGCTTGACTATGAAAACGGAGAACTCGTTCAGGCTTCCACAAGAGGAAATGGAGATGAGGGAGACGATATAACGCATAATGCCAAATTTATAAGAAATATACCATTGAAAATATCATTTAAAGATACTCTCAAAGTAACAGGTGAAGCTTTTATCAGCCGTAAGGATTTTGAAGAACTTAAAGAAATATTCAGGGATAGCAATGGAAATACTTATCGAAATCCGAGAAACCTTGCATCAGGAGCTGTAAGAGCTTTAAATTCAAAAGATTGCAGCGAAAAAAGAGTCGATTTCAGAGCCTTCAGCGTTATTGAAGGATTTGAACATACTTCAAAGATTGAAAATCTTGAACATTTAAATCAGCTTGGATTTTCTGTATGCTGTCATTGTAAAATTGAAAATAATGATGATATTCATAATATTATCAATGAGTTAAAAAAATATGCAGAAACTGAAACTATCCCAATAGACGGTATTGTTTTTTCATATACCGATATAGAATATTCAAAATCCCTTGGACGTACAGGACATCATTACAAGGACGGACTTGCATTTAAATTTGAAGATGAACTCTTTGAAACCAAATTAAACAGGATTGAATGGAATACTTCAAGAACAGGGCTTATAAATCCCGTAGCCGTTTTTGATGAAACCGAAATTGACGGAAGCAAGGTCACAAGAGCATCTCTAAGTCGGGTCGTAGCCATGTCGT
>JAZKXQ010000323.1:0-4673 GCA_045611725.1 Oscillospiraceae bacterium | reverse complement strand
GGATATGTAAATTCTCCAAGCTGAAGAATAAAATTTCCGTATACGTTTGATTTTTCAATTCCTGAAACGACATTCACTCCACATACATCTGCAAGTGTACGGCATATAATTTCATTTTTGCTGTCTTTTCCTGTCATACATATTGAAGAGTATGATTTTCCTGTAAGCACAGACATTTTTTCAATTGAAACTGCATATCTGAAAGCAATACTTTCATAGATACATCTCATCATTTCACTTACATTCTGTGGAATATACTGACCTGTATTTTCACAGTAATTCTGAATAGCAATAGGAATATTATCCGTTTCGCAGAAAACTTCATCATCAGGATTTATAAAGCATTTAAGAGGTTCAGAGGCTAATGCCGTATTTTCAAGCTTTGAATAGCTACAGGAAATATTCCTTTCAGTAAAGCATTTGATAGTATTATCAATAAGATTTATACCATTTTCTTTATGCATTACAAAAAATTTATTATTTCTTATGGGGACATTTTTTATTCCAAATTCATAAGAACTTTTAGTCATAACAGGATTTTCAACGAAAAAACAAATATCCGTCTGCTTATCACTATTTATTATTACAGAATCGGGATATTTGGCAAGAATTACTGATGTATCAGAAAGAAAAGACCCTGAAACTTTAAGTTTTGCCGATAAACAACCTGTTTCCTTACGAATATCAGGAAGAATTTCAAAAACTCCTCCATCAATGATTTTGGGAAATATACTTCTTTTAAAACCAAGTGTTGATATTATTTTCCCCGACCAGTCACGCTTTTCAAACCCTACAAGTTGAGAGGAATAAGCATTTGTATATTCTGCAAATTTTTCACCCGTAAGCATAAAAGCTATTAAATCGGGAAGCATAAGCAAAGTGTCTGTATTTTCAAGTATATAAGGTCTTGTATCATTTTCAGCCATAAGATGAACTACTGATGAATATTCATATATATCTGAACCTATGACATTAAAAAAATCACTTTTTTTAATAAACCTTAAAATTCTGTCAACTGTTTTTTCTGTCTGACAATCATTGTAACTGATTGGATTCTGAATAAGATAACCATATTTATCAATAAGACCAAATTCAATACCATAAGCAGAAATACTGATACTGTCAGGACTTCCTCCAAACTCCTTGGCAGTCTTTGACATACCTTTTTTAACATTATTAAAAATACTGAGAATATCACAGTATTTATGGTTATTGAAAACAACAGGCTTATTTCTGAATTTAAAAATTTCCTGAAATTCCGTTGTTTTTTCGCCATCATTGTAAATACATAAAAATGCGGTACATAACGAGTCTGTTATTTCAAAATTGAGAACTTTTCTGTAACCCATAATATTTTGTATCCTTTCACAGTAAAAATTATATTATTCATTATAACTGTTTTCACACAATTTGTCCAGTAAATAAATGTAATTTAAAAATATGAAAAAAATGCTTGACAATTCTATAATAAAATGATATAATAACAAATGTTGAGAATATATAAGCTGGTGTGATGGAATTGGCAGACGTGCGGGACTCAAAATCTGATGCTAATTTTTTGAGTTTCTCTTTTGCCGTATTTCGTATCATTTGTCTTGAACCTTGTTATATCAACGTTCTTTAAAGATTTGGCTTTCATTTTGGTAGAAATTTTTTATGTATTTCAACATCATTTCTACCAAAACGTCTACCAGATTTTCGCTTGTTTCATTTATGATTCAGATTTTTGGTTGACGCATTAGATTTTTAATCTTATTCGTTTTATATTTTGCCGAAGTGGTGGAATGGCAGACACAGCAGACTCAAAATCTGCCGGGAGCAATCCTGTACGGGTTCAAGTCCCGTCTTCGGCACCAATGTGAGTAGGTTTTCCTTTTGGAAAGCCTATTTTTTTGTTTCGCTGACATTGTTTTCATTGTCAGGATTTTTATCGAAAGCCTTGGCTATGGTTTCAGCTGATAAAATCTTTGAGTTATAATCAAGATGGCTGTAAAAATCAGCTGTAACATTAAAAGTTGAATGTCCGAGCCATTCCTGTATTGCTTTCATTGATACACCATTCGCAAGAAGCAAACTTGCACAAGAGTGTCTGAGGTCGTGGAATCTGATGTGTCTTAAGTCAGCGTTTTTAAGAACAATGGCGAAATGCTGTGATACATATTCGGGTGTTATCAGTTTGCCGAAATTATCTCTGCATACAAAGCCGTCATAAGTTCTGTCAAAGTCGCCTTTCAACATATATGAATAATGCTGTTCAAGGTAATATCTCTCTTTCAACATCTGCTCTATATGAGGAATCATAGGAAGTGTTCTGACACTTGACTTTGTTTTCAGCTGGTCCTCTATAAAGATTTCTTCGTGACCATTTCCTGTTCTACTTATCATTTTTCTGCGAATAGTAATAGTTTTCTTATCAAAGTCTATACAATCCCATTTCAGACCAAGTACCTCACTTCTACGAAGTCCATAGTACGCTGTGATATTAACTACAAGTTCAAGTCTGTCACCTTTAACAGCTTTGAAAAGTTCATCAAGCTCTTTAGCATTGTAAAATCCTGCCTGAAACTTTTTAAGTTTAGGTAAATCGGTCTTTTCTGACGGATTTGATGGTATAATGTCCATTTTCACAGCATATTTAAGTGCTTTGTGAATATTAGCGTGATAGTGCTTAATAGTGTTTGCTGTCAGACCACTATTGTACTTATCATTATAGAACTGCTGAATATTGAGAGCTGTCAAATCCTTTAAAAGCAGATTTGGATAATTCTCATCAAAGTAGTCTATTATTTTTCTTACATTATTACAGTAGCCGTCATAAGAGTTTTGGGCAATGGTAGGTTTTATAGTTTCAAGCCAATAAACAAGAAACTGAGCAAAGCTGTATTCTGAGCCACTTACAGATGAAGCAGTTTTCAAGAGTTCAAGGTTCTTTTCATTTTTACTTAGCTTTTCAGTAGGCTGTGTAAGTTTGCCTGAACAATAATCCTCAAAGAATTGTGCTACAACTTCATCAACCTTTTGATTAAGCACCTTTTTAGCACATTTTACAGGAAGTCCTGTTCCAACCCACTTGCGTTTTCTTTTATTATTATCATCTCTGAAATCGAATACCACATAATATTTTTCTCTTTTCTCAGATATGATATATTTGAATGGCAAACTTGCTTTCATTTTTATATCCTCCTTGTATTGAAAGCCGGTAGCCACGTTAAAAGTTGACACTTACATTATAGTGCAACGCAATGGAGTTTTCAAGACGTTTCTACCAACTAAATGGAAAAATTCTATGATTATGATATTGCTAACATACTTTAGTTATTATTCTTGTGTACTTTGCAGAACAAAATCTATTACTGTAACCTTTGCAATCTTGATTTCTCTGCTACAAGGAATACGTTTCAGTACTCCATTATTTACAAGTTGATAAGCTTTTGTTCTGCCAATATTCAACATTTTACACAAGTCGTTTATCCCAACTATTTCGGAATAAGAACTGAACATTAATTTGTAAGCTGTTTGTGTAGAAATAGTATTCATCATAGAATGTCCCTCCCTTCTAACTAACAGAAAGAAACATAAATAAAACTAAACGAACAATGCTTTATATTAAATTTTCAAGATACTGTTTGAATACTGATGTATTCTCAATGAGTACCAATGTGATGATACCCATTGACAGTACATCATTGTTTCTCTGCCGATACCACAAAATCAATATTTTTGCCGGAGGTTTATGGCACATTGGCATCGGCAAAGAAAAACAAGGAGAATATTTCGAGAAACTTTGCCCATAAGTCCCTCTACTAATATACCGAAAAAAACATTGAACGTATAAAGAAAAAACTGCTGTTTTATTATCAAAAATCAAACACATCAAAAATTTCGTACAAATGCACAAATATAACTCTGATATTCATTCGTTTGTTATATGATTTTTTGTGAGTTCAATCATTGTCTTACGAAGAATGAGAATTGAACGCTGTATTCGGTTATAAGTCGTCTGCTTGCATATACCATATTTTTCTGCAAGGATGCGATATGAATATTTATTTGGAGAAAAATAATAATCAATGATAATACAGTAATTAAGTTCATTCTGAGATTTGAGTATATCTAATGCTGTATAAAGCAGTTGTATCTGTTCCTCTAACTTTTCATTAAAATCATCTGCCGGTGCTACCTTGAACATTGAATAAATCTCCTCATCTTTTCCGTATCTGCAAGCGATATGTTGTCTGTCAATTTCTCTGAGGTATCTTTCACGTCTGTTAAGTCTTTTGTATTCTCTGATAATTTCGGGAGTTACACCCTCGACTTTGCTAATGTCGAAATTTTCTTTTCGTGACATATCCGTTTCCTTTCCGTCTGAGAAAACGGCACACGAAACAAAGCTGATTATCGGAGCTGAATTCTCAGACAATCAACTTTTCAGTTTGATGATTGTGTTTCGTCTTACGGAACTGAAAACGCACGTCTGCTTCCGTAAGGTATGATAACAGTATAATACATTACAAGAAATAAGTCATTCGTGGCAGGCAAAACTTTTTTCATACAAAAACACCGCTAATCAATGCAAATTTCACATTGGTAAGCGGTGTTTTATTCATTTTTATGTACATTTGTTATCGTTTTTACTTCAGATTCATTATTGAAAAGTTTTGACTCACAAAACT
>JAZKXQ010000322.1:0-4648 GCA_045611725.1 Oscillospiraceae bacterium | reverse complement strand
AAAGTAACAGGAATTTTTATAGATATGGAAGAAATGGCTTATGGCTTTCGTTTGATGTTTTTTTCAGCAACACAAGAAGATAAAGACAATTGCGAAGAAGAATATAAAGATGATTTTTGGAGTTATTCAAGAGATTTTGAGTTTAAAGCCAAGGAAAAAGAAAATTATATGTGTGCATTAAGTTCTTTTATAGCAGGAAGTGAAACAACTGTTGAAGATATTGAAAGAATAATTCCTTGCCTTAATGATTTGAAAGAAAAATTATCTGAAAATATTCAAGATTATATTAATGTTACAGATGACTTTAAAATAAAAGCATATCCTATTGAAGATGGTGAAATTATATATGGTGTAAAAAACGGGGAATTGATTTATTCTCCTGAAGATATTTAAATAAAAAAGGCAGGAAAATTTTCCTGCCTTAAAATTTTTTCAATTAATAACCAAGAGTTTCGCCTACGATTATAACTTTTATTCTGCCTTTAACTCTCTGATGAGCAGAAATAAGATAGTTACAGCATATTCTTGCATCACTTGAACAGCCGGAAGTCATATGCTGTTCAGTGTTCTTACAGACGCTTGAACATTCGCCTTTTTCATAGCAATATGTAGCACAGGTAAGACGTTGTACGTTTGCAGGGGCACAGACAGTTTTAACTCGTCTTATTGCATCATCAAGACTATGAACTATTTTATTGTATCCGGCAACCATTATTACTGATTTTGGCCCATAGGCAATAGCTGCAATTCTGTTGCTTGTTCCGTCAACGTTGTATATTTCACCGGCTTCTGTAATGGCATTTGCACTGCAAAGATATGCATCAGCTGAGAATGTAGCTCTGTAAAGCTGGTCAACCTTGTCTACATCAATAGCTTCTCTGTCAAGGTATTTGTATTTATCGGATTTGAGTACATCTATCACTCCACACTGTTTAAGAGTTACAGAGCCTCCTGTTGCAACAACATCACCAACATTGAGAAGTCCTTCGACAAGTGCAGGAACATCTTCCTTTCTTTCAGCATAATAATATTCGATATTATTCGCTTTAAGTGCATTTCCAACCTTATTTACTCTTTTGAGCATAACGCTTTTGAGATTTTCTTCCATGATTTTTCAGCGTCCTTTCATTAAATAATATGATTATATTATAACCGAAAAAAATGCAGTTGTCGAGTGTTTATAATAAAAAAATAGCATTTTGAAAAAATATGTAAAAAATGCACAAAAAAGGGGATACGCTTTTGTATCCCCTGTAAATATTAAACTTCAAAATCAAATGGATTATATCTGTTATAAGCCTTGTCGTTTATTACTATTGTGTCAAGTGTAACTATTTCAAGAAGTTTTTCGTCATAGTCATCACCCATCATTTCATTAAGTATTGCAATGAGTGATTCATCTTCATAAAGGTCTTTTCTTTCCTTTATATCATATTTTATAGCAACATAGTATGTGTTTGCGTCAGTATCTTCAATAAGGAATGCTTCATCGAGAGTTTCCTGTTCAAAGAGGGCTTTATTTACTGTTTCAGATGGTGTATATGATGTATCATCTGAACCTTTTTTGATTATCTGTTCATTTGAAAAATCTTCTTCTGTTTCTGCTGTAGTAGTTTCAACTTCTTCAGTTGTATCTGTTTCAGCAGTTGTTTCTTCAGCAATATCTGTTTCAGATGAAGTTTCTTCAACAGTTTCAGCGTTTTCTGTTTCTTCTGTTTCAGTTTCTTCGGCAATAGTTGTTTCAGCTGGTATTTCTTCTTCAGTTTCAGCCTGTTCTGTAGTTTCTTGAGTTACTTCCTCAACATCTTCTGAATTTTCAGCTTCTGCCTCAGTTACTTCAACTTCTTCAGATGAAATATTTTCTTCTTCTGTTTCTGCAGAAGTTTCCTCAGCCTGTTCTGTTTCAGCTGTTGTTTCTTCTGTTTCGGCAGCAGCTTTTTCAGCGAGTTCGGCTTCGAGTTCAGTAATAAATTCATTGTATTCCTGAGATATTTCACTTAATTTTTCGCCTTTGTTTATTCTTTCAACATATTCCTCAGCAAGTTCTTTTATTTCTGCCTTTGTTTCATCATCATAAGGATTTCCTTCTGAATCATTAAGGCTCATTGCGAGGTATTCTGTTCTTACATAGTTTTCATCATAATATTCTTTAACTTCATCAATCGGGACAGCATCAGTTCCATTTTCTGCATAGAATGATTCAAAAAGTGCAGAGCTTTTATATGAAAGTTCTGTAATTTTAGTGAAAGATTCTTTACCAATACCATTCATTTCATAATAAGAGCTGTAATATTCCCAAGCACTTTCAACGGATTCTTCGATTTCTGTAAGTTCCTCATCAGTAAGTACAAGACCTCTTGAATCAAATTCAGCCTGTACAGCAAGGTATTTTCTGAGATTTTCTGTAGCCTCGTCCTGAATCCACTTAAGCATATCCTTATTATCAATCTGAGTGGCTTTAAGTGCATTTTTATCAGTTGTATCAAGTTCTGAATTAAGTTCTTTAGCCTTGTTAAGAGCCTCATAATAAGCATTCATTTCATAATATATGAAGATACCAGCAGTAGATTCATATTCATTGTAACGTGCTGACCACGATGTATTTTTTCCTGTTCCACAGCCTGAAGATGAAACAACTACTGCCAGTGAAGCAAGAAGTGCTGTTATTTTTTTGCCAAATGACATTTTTTTATTCCTCCCGAATACTTTTTAAAATTCAAATACCCTAATATTATACAACATATTTTTCAATAAGTCAATTTTATTTGTAAAAAACATTTAATTATACTTGACTAACCGTTTAAGAGGTGATAAACTTATTAAAGATTGTTATTAAAATTTTTGTGGAGGTACGGGAAATGCCCGAAAAAAAGAATAAAAAGAAAGTAATATCAGACAACGAAAAGACAAAGATAATGAGTATTGAAGAAATTGAAAAAATGAGCAGAGATGATAATACTGCGAAGAAGAAAAAAAAGAATACATCATCTGATGTTAATAATAATGAAAATATTTCTGATAAATCAGTAAAGAAAAAAACAAAGAACGGTAATATAAAAAAAGTTGATAATGTGCAGAATATTCCTGTTAATAATAAATCAAAAAAGAAAAAGAAGAAAAAAAAGAAATTAAAATTCAAAACAGTTTTTTATATTCTTCTGCTGATATTTGTAACAATCGTTTTACTGGCAGGAGTCACTCTTTCAAGATACATAAATATGATTGGCAGGGTTGAAACAGGTACAAGAAGTATAATAAGCCTTAGCGATAATTTATTACGTTCGCAAGGAGTAAAAAATATACTGATAGTAGGAACTGATGGCAGAAATAATTCCGAGGCAGGACGTTCAGATACAATAATTCTTTTATCCCTTGATGAATACAATCAGGAAATGAATATGGTTTCATTTATGAGGGATATGTATGTTGATATTCCAAATCACGGAAAAGGAAAAATAAATTCAGCATATTCATATGGCGGTGCTTCATTGCTTATGGATACAATAGAAGAAAACTTTGGAATAAAGATAGATGATTTTGTTACAATTAATTTTAATGCATTTGCAGGAATAGTTGACGCAGTTGGAGGAATTGAAATTACTCTTTCAGATGAAGAAGCTCAGGAAGTAAACAACATTCTGAAAAATGAAGTAAATGAACTTATGGGAGATGAAAAAGATGCTGATTTTCTTGAATCAGGAGGAACTTACAGGCTTAACGGAAAACAGGCACTTTGTTATAGTCGTATAAGATATGTGGGAGATGCTGATTTTGAGAGAACTCAAAGACAGAGAGAAGTTTTAAGCAAAATAATTTCGGAATCAAAAAGTATAAATATATTTAAGCTTGATAAGATTATGCAGGAAACACTCCCTGAAATTACTACCAATATGAGCGATATTATGCTGTATGAATGTTCAGTAAAAATACCTGTGTATCTTAGCTATGACATAAAACAGATAAGAGTACCTGCTGATGGTACGTGGAGTTATTCGGAAATAGATGGTTCATCTGTAATAACTCTTGATTTTAATGACAATATTATAATACTTGCAAAAGAACTTTATGGAATTGAATATGATGAGTAAAATTAAAAATAGTATCGGAGTATTCTGAAAATATTTCTTTTAGACCTCGCAAGACTTCTTGAAACGGTTGATGGATTTATGCAAAGAAATTCTGCAATTTCAGTAATGTTTTTGTTTTCATAATAATAAAGGCAGATAATTTGCTGTTGACGTTCAGTCAATTCGTGGTAGATTATCTGCCTTATATATTGACTTAGTTTTTCAATATCGTGTGAATTGTTGTTTTCTTTTTCAAAAGGATTGCACGAAAGCATATCAAAACATAATTTTTTACTATTCATAACATCACCTCACTGTGTTGGTGAATATATATTATCACACATTTTAAAAAATGTCAAGTATTTTTAAAATTTTTTGTAAAAGTAACTTGACTTAATTGATATTTTGTGCTAAAATTTAAGTAATCAATACAATTTGTTGATTTTTGTAGAAAAATATGTTAAAATATAATTGCAATCATAAAAACAGGCATTTTTACAAATTAAGAATGTAATTGTGCTTTTGAAAAAATACAAAAAATCTGTTTCATTTTCGATATTAAAAATTCGGTGTGATATGCA
>JAZKXQ010000321.1:0-3386 GCA_045611725.1 Oscillospiraceae bacterium | reverse complement strand
CAGCTTGAAAAAGAGCCACCTGAAAAACTTATGAAATTCTGTCAGGAAAACCGTGTTCCTATGGTAAGCCTTTTGCTTATGGGTCTCAGAACAGTTCTTTCAAAATTCAATAATAATGAAAAAGATGTTTCTGTAAAAACCTGTATTGCAAGACGTGGAACTCTCCTTGAAAAGAAATCGGGAGGTACAAGAATACATTTCTTCCCATTCCGTACATATATGGAGCCTGAACTTACATTCCTTGAAGGTATTCACAAAATTCAGGAAAAACAGAATACAATTTTCCGTCACGCAAATTTTGACCCTATCGAACTCAATATGAGAAGAGGTCGTTACTGGAAGCTTACTCCTGGTTCAAGCTATGAAAGTATCAGCCTTACATATCAGCCTTTAAGTATTCAGAATGGAGGACAGGATATACCCGATATTCCATATAAGAGTTTATGGTATACAAATGGTGTAGCTGCACAGCCTCTCTACCTTACAGTTATGCATCGTGTTGAGGACAACGGACTTAATTTCAATTTTGAATACAGAAAAGATGCTGTTACAGATTATGAAATGGAATACCTTTACTATTATCTTTGCAGAGTTCTTTTCAGAGGAATTGAAGATGCAAACCGTACAATCGGTGAAATACTTGATATGATTTAATCATTCAGATAAAAATAATTTATAAAAGGAGATTTAAATATGTTTGAAGAATTTAAAGATATGATTTGTGAATATGTTGAGGTTGAATCTGATGAAATAACACCGGATTCAAGATTTATTGAAGACCTTCGCTTTAATTCATATGACTTTATGAGTTTTCTCGGTGAAGTTGAAGAAAAATATGACATTGCTGTAAATGAGGAAGATATTCTTACTCTTGATACTATAGCAAAGGCTATCACATACATTGAAAATCTTCGTGGTTAAGAGGTAATTTTATGGACAAAAATAAAATAACAACACTTCATAAGCTTATAAAAAGAGCATCAAAACTTTATGGCGACAGAATATTCGTAAGAGAAAAAAAGGGCAAGGAATCAAGAGATAAATCCTTTGCACAGTTTTATGAGGACTGCCGTAAAATAGGAAGCTTTATTGCTGAAAAATCAGAAGGTAAAAAAATTCACGTTGCTGTTATAGGTGCAACTTCATATGAATATCTTATAGCACATCTTGGAACAGTAAGCGGAGGAAATGTTATAATTCCTCTTGATGCACAGCTCCCGGCAGATGACCTTTGCAACCATCTTTTCAGAGCTGATACAGAAATATTTTTCTATGATAAACGCTATCAGCCAATCATTGAAAAAATAAAAGCAGAATGTCCTGCAATACATACATATGTTTCACTTCAGCCATCAGAAGACACTTTTTCAGTAGATAATATACTCGAAAAATATTCTCCTGTAGATTTTGCTGATGTTGACCCTGAACAATGTGCTGCTATTCTCTATACTTCTGGTACTACTGGAAAGAGCAAGGGCGTTATGCTCTCACACGCAAATTTCATTGATAATGCTATGTGTCAGGATAATGAGGCTGAACCTGGACAGTCATTACTTACAGTTCTTCCTATACATCACGTATACTGTTTTACTTGTGATATACTTCTTTCTTTAAGATATGGTGTTACAGTATGTGTTAATGATTCAATGATGCATATTGCTCAGAATCTTAAATTCTTCCAGCCTACAAAAATTCTTCTTGTTCCAATGATTGCTGAAACAATTTACAAGAAAATAAAGGCTGCTTCTCTTGCTAAACCTGAAATTCCGATTGAAGCTATCGCAAAATCTGTATTTGGTGAAAACCTTTTGGGTATATTCAGTGGTGGGGCTTACCTTAACCCAGAACTTGCTGACAATTACCGTAAGCTTGGTATACCAATCGCTCAGGGATATGGTATGACTGAATGTTCCCCAAGAATATCAACAGGTATTCTTGATGATGAACCAAGTGAAGCAGTAGGCACTATTGTAAATGGTTGTGAAGTTAAAATAGTTGATGGAGAAATATGGGCAAAGAGTAAATCTGTAATGATGGGATACTATAAGAATCCCGAAGCTACAGCTGAAACCCTTACAGAAGACGGCTGGCTTCGTACAGGCGACCTTGGTTATGTTGATGATAAAAACAGAATTTTCATTACAGGAAGAAAGAAAAATCTTATCATTTTAAGCAATGGTGAAAATGTTTCTCCTGAAGAAATTGAAAATAAATTCTCTGGTGTTGAGTTTATTTCTGAAGTACTTGTATCTGCTGAAGATGGTATGATTTGTGCTGAAATCTTCCCTAATGCAGAATACTTCCAGAATGACAATTCAAAGCCTGTTAATGAATTATTCAGAGAACTTGTTGATAAGATAAATAAAAATCTTTCATCAGCAAAAACTATCCGTAAATTAAGAATAAGAGATGTTGAATTTGATAAAACAACATCAAAGAAAATAAGACGCAATCAGCCAATAAAAGGAGAAATTTGTTCATAATGACTTACGAAGAAATATTTAATGCTTCAAAGGAAATCCTTACAAAAAAAGATGTAAATGGATTTGAAAATAAACATCTTGCAGTTCAGATAGATATAACAGGCGAAGGTGAAGGTGCATTCTATATTGAATTAAACAATGGAAAACTTGACATTCAGCCTTATGAATATTATGACAGAGATGTAAAATTCATCGTATCAGCTAAAAATTTTCTTAAAATAGCAGAGGGAAAACTCAATTCAGTACTTGCCTATACAACAGGAAAACTTAAAGTTGAGGGTAACCTTGAAAAAGCCCTTGAAGTTCAGAAAATAATTGAACAGATAAACAAATAACAACAATGCTCAGTCCACAAAAAAATGGACTGGGCATTGTTCAGCTTTTATTAAACGGAGTTGATTTATATGAATAAAATTAAAGGTTTTATAAAAAAACAGCCTGTACTTACAGCATCATTTCTTGTAGCATTTATTTCCGTATTTTTTATACCTCCCGATATGCAGTATGCTGAATACTGCAACTTTTCAGTAATTATACAGCTTTTCTGCCTTATGATTACAGTTCTTGGATTCAGAAGTATTGGTGTATTTGAAATAATTACAGATTTTATGCTGAAAAAAACAGGCAGTATAAGAAAACTTTCATTTCTTTTAATGAATTTATGCTTTTTTTCTTCAATGCTTGTTACAAATGATGTTTCACTTATTACTTTTGTACCATTGACACTTATGCTTTTCAAGGATAATTCAAACTATAAAACATTGATAAAAGTTATAGTTATTGAAACGGCAGCCGCAAACCTTGGAAGTATGATGACTCCTGTAGGAAATCCCCAAAATCTTTATATTTATGGGGAATATAATATGACAGCATCAGTTTTTCTTGAAACTATGCTACCTACAG
>JAZKXQ010000320.1:0-4477 GCA_045611725.1 Oscillospiraceae bacterium | reverse complement strand
TGTATTGTCTATTTTTATAAAGGAAACAACCGCAAAATCGACACTCGGTATAGTTATATTTTTGGTGAAGATGCTTTGTTTGTAGAAGAAGGAGAAGATAAATAATGGCAGATATTGTAGATTATCAAGACGATCAAGATATTGAAAAAAGAGACCAATATAGACCACAAATGCCTCATAGATTGGTTTTTCGTCTATGTTATGATAAAACTGGATCAATGAAAAAGAAAGAGCATTTGTATTCGCTTGTCCCTTATATGGAAATAAACACAGGTGAAAAGACTTTATCTCGCTTGTCTGGTATTCATAGAAAGTGGTATCCAGACTCTTTTGAAGACTTTGAAAGAAATTTTACATTTGCAGACTTTCAAGATAAACAATACACACCTGATCAATTAATGAATATATACCCCTGGAAAGAAAAGTATAACCAAATGTATAAAGCTTTCCGTCCAGGCTTTCCAAGTGATATACAATTTGATGAAGAACAACTTATTTACGACTTTGCTGTTGAAATTTCTCCTGATGATGTTTGTACTTTATTGGGTAAGGTTTGGAAGGAAAAAGTAACTCCAAAAACAAAAGAGCAAGACAGAATTGAAACTCTTGAACAGCAAGTAACTGAATTGACTACACTTTTGAAGCAATTGTTGGATAATAGATAAGAAGGAAAAACATGAAACTTGATAAAAAAACACTGAAACAAATCTCAATGGTAACAAATACTCTTGGTCCAAATGGGAGGATTGTAACCATTAACTATCCAGAAGAAGCTGTTGTAACGAAAGATGGTTTTACAGTAGCTTATAAAATGAAAGAACCAACGCATATTTTCAAACTTTTACGCCAAGCTTCAAAAAAACAAGTAGAAGAATGTGGTGATGCTTCTACTTCTGTTATGTTATTGGCTTCTGAAATGGTAAAAAAGCTGAAACGTGAAGATATGCCAGAATTGAAAAACAAAATTGACTGGATCACAAATTATATTGACGCTGATAAAGATATTGTAGACCCAGAAAGAGATTTGTTGAATGTAGCTATGATACCAGCCAACTCAGATTATGAAGTCGCAAAACCCATTTCTGATGCAATAAAAGTAAATGGTGTGGATGGGCATTATATCATTGAAGAGAAGATGGACAGTGGTATTGAATATGAACAATTGACAGGCTACTACTTGAATATTGGTATGAGTGACCCTTTCTTTGCAAATACTACAGCTGGTTCTTGTGTTTTTCGTGAACCTATTTTTTATATCAAAGATCAAATTACTCTATCAGACCTTGCGGTACCAGCATCTCAAGCAGCACAGCAAGGAAAACCTCTTATTGTAATTGGTTCAGTATCAGAAGAATGTATTGAAGCCATGAAACAAAATCAATTGAAAGGGATTGGAAACTATTGTCATATTGATACTACTTACTTCCCACAAAATAAAAAGGCTGATTTGATTCTTGATTTACAAACCTTATCTCCTTTTGTAACCAAGATTGATGTAAAACGCCATGCTACATTGATTGAATTTAAGAAAGACAAAGAACTGACAAACTATATCCAAAGATTGAAAAAGTCTGATAAAAACTCTGGCGAAGAAAAGAACCAAGTGAAGGAAAGAATTGCACGTTTTGAATCCAAGATCTGCAAGATAAAGGTTGGTCCTGATTCTGTTGCTGGTTTGTCTGAGAAGAAGGATAGGGTAGAAGACTGTATTTTATCTACTCTATCTGCTCTTCGTGATGGAATTGTCCCTGGAGCTGGTTATGAATTGTATAAAATCTCCAAAGAACTTCCTTATAAATATCGTAGAATCTTCTCATCTGTTTGGAGAAAGGTTGGAAAGATTATACCATCAGAAGAAATTGTGGACTCATCAGCTTGTATTAAATCCCAAATCAAAAATGCTTATGAGGTTGCACATTTGATTCTGAATTCCCAAAAGGATTATATAACAGTGGAGAAATAATATGAAGAAGCCACTGTTTGATGTTTTATTTTATGGTATGAAAGGTTTTGATGAAGAGGCTCAAGTAATTAAAAAGTCTCTTCCTCATCTTATAATTTCTCCAGAAAAACAAATACTTACAGACCATAAAAGATATTGGGCTTTATTGGAAGTAAATGGAAAGACAGCTATATTTGATCACGTAATAAAAGATAGAACGGCTTGTAATCCAGAGTTTATTTCTCAAGTCTTGAATTACGTATTTCAGAAAGCTTCTATTTGTAATGTGTTTATAGAAGTAGAGAACGCTCCATCAGTCAAATTTACAGAAGGGCTTGGTTTTGTTTTTACAGGTATTTTACGTCAAGAACCTTCCTATTTATATATTTATTCCATGACAGATGAAGAATACTATACCTCAATCTGGGCTGAATACTTATGATTGCAGATGTTATACAAAGATTATTGGATAAAGGAATTGTAACTCAAGAACAGCTCGACAGTAAAAAAGAGCGTGTCAGAGCAATTAATGAGGCCTTTCATCAAGCTTCAAAGATACTGAAAGTCTTACTTGTAGGTGGCTCCAGATCAAGTAAAACATTCCGTAGTGTTGATAAAGTAGTTTCACGTGCAGTCCTTTATCCAGGTTCTCGTCATCTTATAGCTCGTCAAACATTCAATTCTCTGAAAACAGCTATAATCAAAGACACCTTCCCAAAAGTCCTTCAAATAAATTATCCTGTACTATATAAAGCTTGGACAGGAAATGGTATGAATTGGGGGGACTCGATCTTTACTCTTCCAAATGGTTCTCAAATCCTTTTCCGTGGTATTGGTAATGAAAAAGATGTAGAAAGATTGTTGGGTACTGAATTTGCTACCCTTTTCTTTGATGAATGCTCTGAAATCAACTTCTTATCTGTACAAAAACTACGCACACGTCTTGCTCAGAAGGTAAAACACTATAAGGAAGAAAAGTACTGCAAGCTGATGGAAATTGATGTATTGAACCCTACCTCAAAGTCACATTGGACATATAAAGAATATTTTGAACATATAAATCCCCTCGACCCTGAAATTACTCTTGATGATTCTGAAATGATCGCTGTTACTCTTAATCCTATTGATAACATTGAAAACATTGAAGAAGATTATATAGAAAAAGTCCTTATGAGATTACCAAAAGCTGACCAATTACGCTTCTTATTTGGTCAATATGGAAACGAAGTAAGAGGCTCTATCTTTGGACCAGAATTGAACAAATATCCAGAACATGTTGGTAAATATCCTCTTGTTCCACAGTATGAAGTCTTTGCCTCTTTCGATATTGGACATTATGACTCAACAGGTATCAACATTTTTCAATACTATAATGGGAAGTGGAGATATATTGATTGTTATGAAAGAAGCATGGAATCTTGGCCTTTCTATAAAGATTGGTTGAGAAGAAATTACCCCATGATCAAGCGTATAATCTTTCCACATGATGGTGATAATACTGAATGGGCCATGGGTATTACAAGAAGAGCCCAAGCGGAGAAGGATGGGTTCAAGGTTTATATTGCACCAAGATTGAAACAAAATGAACAGATTGATATAGCACGTGCAGAACTGAAAAACTGCTATTTCAACAAAGACACTACTCACAGACTTATTGAATGTTTGAATTCTTCTGTTTATGACTATGACCCAATAAATAGTATATGGAAGAGTGAAAAACTGAAACATGATGAATTCTCTCATACAACTTCTGCTTTTATCTATTCAATTACTGGTATCAAAAACGCCATGGAGAGTGAAAGATTTGAAACAGAAGAAGAACGCAACAAGAGAATTTATAGAGAACAACAAAGACTTATCCAAACAGAAATTGAACATGATTTGGATAGAGTGCTTGATCCAGGAACGGATTTGACCAAGGTACGTAGAAGATGAGCAAAAAACAGATCACAAAGAAGGATATAAAAGACTACATAAAAGAGCTTCACACCAATAGAAAAGTGAAGAATGCTGATAATGTAGAAAGAGATATTGACTGCTTGATTGTAGAGCTTACCCAGTCTTTACACAATAATATTAATAATATGGATCTTGAATTACGAGTACAAACCCTTGAGACCATTGGAAAGATCTCTGTAGGATTGAAAAAACAAAAAGTAGAGATGTTGAAGGCTGATAATGAAAAACGTAAGTATGATCTGATTGATGAATATCGTAATGGACCAAAGAAAGTTGAACACGAAGCAGATAAAACACCTATTATTGAAATTACCCAAGAAAACGCAGATAATTAAATGTACATAGATAATAATTCCTTTTTGGCAGAATTGAAGCTATCTCAAAAAAAGCCTACAGCACAACTTTGCATGTATTTCTTATTGATTATACGTGATTTTGTTTATCGTAAGAATGCCTCATATGTAAATAAAGAAGATTTAATACAAGATATTCTTCTGAAGTGTTTGGAAAAATATAAGCAATACGATTTGAACCATAAAGATTGTGTTGGTTTTTGGAAGCTTGTTATTGGGAGAG
>JAZKXQ010000319.1:0-2764 GCA_045611725.1 Oscillospiraceae bacterium | reverse complement strand
ACAATTAACGAGGAGGAACTTTAATATGTGTGCATTATTCGGATTTTTAGACTACAAAGGCAAGGTATCTCACGCAGTCCTTACAAAGCTTATCAGAAACCTTTCAATTGCCTGTGAAGAGAGAGGAACTGATGCAACAGGCATTTCATACGTTGAAAATAATACAATCAAGATATTCAAGAAGGCGAAACCTGCTCACAGACTTCGCCTTTACTTTCCCTATGGTACAAAATGTGTTATCGGTCACACTCGCCTTACTACACAAGGCAATCAGAACTTTAATCAGAACAACCACCCATTTAAAGGTACTATTGATAATATGGAATTCTCTCTTGCTCATAATGGTGTACTCTATAACGATAGACTTCTGAGAAATCAGTATCAGCTACCTGAAACAGATATTGAAACTGATTCATATATAGCTGTTCAGATGATTGAATATCAGAAGAAACTTAATTTTGAAAGCTTAAAATTTATGGCTGAACAGATTCAGGGTAGCTTTATGCTTTCTGTTCTTTCATCTGAAAATAAGCTGTATCTTATCAAAGGCAGTAATCCTATCTGTCTGCTTAACTTCTATGAACTTGGTATCTACGTTTACGCCTCAACTCAGAGTATTATGATGAGAGCTATATCAAAGCTTAATCTTGGCAAATACAGAGTTATCCCAATGAATGAAGGTGAAATCTTTGAAATAAATTCAGCAGGTACTATAATGAAACATACCTTCGATATAAAAGATGAATTTGACTACATATCCTTATGTTACAGCAGATATTACAATTCAAAATATGAATATGAAAATGAGGATTATGAGCTTGATGAACTCCTTAAAACCTGTGTTGATATGGGATATGATGAAGATGATGTTCTTGAAATGCTTGACCTGGGATACACGGTCAAAGAAATTGCTGAAATGATTTGCTGTTATGAGGATGAAATATAACGTCTGAATGTGGCAAATGTGAGAGATTACACTCGCATTTGTTTTTTTTTTTTTAATTACAACCTTTCAAACAAAAAATATAAAATACAATAATGATATAGATGACTTCCAAGAAATATGTTAAAGAATCAATATTTTTCCAAACATAAACAGTTGTCATATCTATGCTTACCACAATCCTTTCATATTAAGCAACAACTCTGAAATAGAACCAGAAAGTCTTATAGATTGTTTATCCATAACCTCAACAGCTGTAACTTCTCCGGTTTCATTATTAACCTGTACAAGATAGCTATCATCTCCGTTATAGCTACAATATGAGCCTATTAAGAAGTACTCTCCTGTAGTTAAATAATGAGTTTCACTTTTGTCAAAACATCCTACGACATATTGTTCAATATCGTAGCAAGGTAATATTTTATCCAACTGTAAAGATATTCTTTCTCCATTATATATTATTACACCCTCTAAATTGGCAAACCAATATGTAGATACATATTCCTTAATTTGTATGTTTATATGAAATCCTAATTCTTGTTCACAAATCGAAAAGTCAATGTTGCCTGTTTGTATCATTGGTTTCCACTCAACATACCCATTCTTAAGCAGTTTGCTATTAACAATTAAATCTCCGAATTTTTCAACATCCTTAATGCGACAAGGGAATTTTGGCTTACACCCCCTCTTTTCTATCCAATTTTTATTCATCTCGTTAAAAAAAGTATCAAATGCCTCTTTCATGCTCACAACAAATTACCTCCAAAATTTATTTAATCTTATAATTTTGCTGAGCTACCAATTAGTTCTATTGCTAATGATTTAAGATAATATAGCATATTATGATGTGAAAGTCAAGCTGAGATTGACCATCTCTATTCCATAGGTGCTGGAAACAATGCAAAGCAATTTCTTAAAAAGAACCTCAATAAACTTCCTAAACCTATCCAAGAAGATGTGTCTGAGTACCTTGACAAGCTGGATTCAGTTTCAAAATTCAATGGTCACATAATCACTACTCACGAATATTATCTTCTTACTTCAACATTTTTAGAGGAAGGACCTTTCCCAGACCATACTGCAATAATTGATGAAAATATTATTTTTAAAATGCTTATGCAGAACACTGTTTCATATAAGGATATTGATTGTGTTATGAATCACCCTGATATTTCATGTCAGTTGAAAAATCATATTCTGAATCTTATGAACAGAGATGATAACCAGATTTACAAATATAACAAAGAGCATATTTATGTAACACAAGAAAATGTCAAAATCATAAAAAATATTGCCTGTACCAATATCATAAATTTTGTAAATTCAAAATGTTTCTGCTTTATGAAAGATGAAATAGTCTATATGAATGTGAGAAAACTCCCAAAAAGAAAAACTCTCATTCTTTCAGCTACTGCCTCACCTGTCCTTTATGAAAATTATTTCTCAAACGTTCAGGTTCATACTTGCTCCGAGGCAAAGTATTTGGGTAAAATAATTCAATATACGGATAACACATACAGCAGAAACTATTTCCGCAACAATGATAATGCAATCAAAGAAACTGAAATTCTTTCGGGAGATAACAAAATCATCACATTCAAATTTATCAGTCATCTTTATAAAAATTCAGACAAGTATTATTTTGGAAATCTTGAAGGCATTGACTCAATGAATGGTCAGGACATATCAGTTAGCGGACTCCCTAATTCCCCTGTTGAGATATACAACCCCTATGGAATGGCTTTTCATGAAACTCCATCTGCGATGTTCCCCCAGTTTGCTGAATACAAGGGCTATAAGTTCCATTGTATGACCTTTAAG
>JAZKXQ010000318.1:0-4446 GCA_045611725.1 Oscillospiraceae bacterium | reverse complement strand
GTATGTATCCTAAGCTTATGGAAGATATGGGAATTTCCTGCACTGAACTCGTTCAGCGTCTTATAAAACAGGCTATGGAACATTCATCTGCTGATTAATTTAAGGAGATTTTTATGAATAATTACGCAATAGGCGTTTTTGATTCGGGTATAGGTGGTCTTACTGCCGTTCAGGAGCTTAATAAAATTCTGCCGAATGAAAATATAATATATTTCGGAGATACTGCAAGAATACCATATGGTAGCAGAAGCCGTGACACTATTTTAAGATATGCGTCACAGGATATTGAATTTCTGAAAAGGCATAAGATAAAAATGATAATAGCTGCCTGTGGAACAGTAAGTTCAATGCTTGGAGATATAACAGATATTGACGGGATACCATTCACAGGAGTGCTTATCCCTGCAAGTCGTACTGCCTGTAATGTAACTAAAAACGGCAGAATAGGAGTTATAGGAACACCTGCAACAATAAAGAGTGAAAGCTATGTAAAAGCTATCGGGAAAATAAATCCCGAAGTTTCAGTCTTTGCAAATCCCTGCCCTTTATTCGTTCATCTTGTAGAAAACGGATACACTGACCGTGAAAATAAGGTTACAAGACTTGTTGCAGAGGAATACCTTGAACCTATCAAAAAACAGGGCGTTGATACTCTTATACTTGGCTGTACTCATTATCCGATAATAAAGGATATAATTCAGGATATAATGGGTGATGATGTAAAGCTTATTTCAGCCGGTGGAGAGGCAGCAGATTATACTTCTGAATGTCTTAAAGAAAAAAATCTGCTTAGCGACCGTACCGAAAAAGGCTGTAACAGGTTTTATGTAAGTGACAGCGTTGAAATGTTTATGGAAAATGCTGAATGTTTTCTTGGTCATACAGTTCACGGAGAAGTTGAAAAAGGCGATGTACATAAATCATAATATATCAAGGAGATAAATCGTGGAACAAAATGTTATAATAAAGATGATGAGTATTCAGAATGAAAAAGGCGAAATTTCAAAATCCGAACTCTTTACAGAGGGAATTTTTAAAATCAGAGGAAAGCTTGCCAGTATATCCTATAAGGATACTGAAGCAACAGGCTTTGATGGTTCAGTAACTACTATTACTGTAAGAGGTAACGAATACGCTACAGTAGTCAGAAAAGGTACTGCTGAATCAAATCTTATACTTGAAAAAGATAAAAAACATTACTGCTATTATGGTACTCCTTTCGGAAGTATGGATTTAGGAGTATCAACAGATGCAATTGAAAATAATCTTACATCAGAGGGTGGGAGTCTTTATCTGAAATATACCATTGATGTTAATATGGCATATCTTTCCGAAAATGAAATAAAGCTCTCGGTAAGTCCTATAAAGAAATAAAATCAGGAGGAATTTTTTAAAATGTCCAATCTTATAAAAACTGCTTCATCAGAACTTAATGAAATGATTATGAATGCTCTTGGAAGTCTTGTTGCTGAGGGAAGCGTTCCCACAGAACCTGTTCCACCATTCAAAATAGAAATACCAGCTGATAAATCTCACGGAGATTTCGCCTCAAATGTTGCTATGGTATGTGCAAAACCTTTTAAAAATGCTCCGAGAAAAATTGCAGAGCTTATCTGCTCAAAACTCGATTTTGAGGGCAATGAATTTTTTGAACGTGCTGAAATCGCAGGGCCAGGATTTATAAACTTTTTCCTCAGCAGAAAATGGTTTTCAGCAGTAGTTTCAGATATAAACAATGAAAAAGAAAATTATGGAAGAACTGATACAGGAAATGGCAAAAAAATTCTTGTTGAATTTGTTTCTGCCAATCCTACAGGCCCTATGCACGTTGGTAATGCAAGAGGTGGTGCTATAGGCGATTGTCTTGCATCTGTTCTTGACTGGGCAGGTTATACTGTTGAGCGTGAATTTTATATCAATGACGCTGGAAATCAGATTGAAAAGTTTGCAACATCTCTTGAAACAAGATACCTCCAGATTTATAAAGAAGGTATTGAAATGCCAGAGGACGCATATCACGGTGCTGACATAATCGAACACGCTGAAAACTTCTCAAAGGAATTTGCTGACAAGTATGTTGAAACATCTTCCGAAGAAAGAAGAAAGGCTCTCGTTGATTTTGCACTTCCTAAAAATATTGCAGGTCTTGAAAGAGATTTGAAAAAATACAGAATAGAATACAACACCTGGTTTAAGGAAAGTACTCTCCATAATAACGGTGCTGTAATGGATATTGTAAAACAGCTTACTGACAGAGGATATACTTATGAAAATGAAGGTGCTGTATGGTTTAAGGCGTCTGAATTTGGTGCTGATAAGGATTTCGTTCTCGTAAGGGCAAACGGTATACCTACTTATGTAGTTCCAGATATTGCATATCATTACAACAAACTCGTTACAAGAGGATTTGATAAGGCTATTGATATTCTCGGTGCAGACCATCACGGATATGTTCCAAGACTTAAAGCAGCTCTTACAGCCCTTGGAGTTGATTCCTCAAAGCTTGATGTCGTTCTTATGCAGATGGTAAGACTTCTCAGAAACGGAGAAATCGCCAAACTTTCAAAGCGTTCTGGAAAAGCTATAACTCTTGTTACTCTCCTTGAAGAAATTCCGATTGACGCTGCAAGATTTTTCTTCAATTTAAGAGAAGCAAATTCTCATTTTGAATTTGACCTTGACCTTGCTGTTGAACAGTCCTCACAGAATCCTGTATATTATGTTCAGTATGCTCACGCAAGAATATGCAGTATAGTAAACAATCTCTCAGAAGATGGCTTTACATATGATAAGGCTACTTGTGATATGCTTGATAAACTCAATACTCCTCAGGAAATTGAGCTTATACGTCATCTTGCATCACTTCCTAATGAAGTTGACAGTGCTGCCAAGCATTATGACCCTGCAAAGATTACTAAATTTGCAATAGAACTTGCTACAAAATTCCATAAATTCTATGATTCCTGCAGTGTAAAAAATGCTGAAACAGATGAATTAAAATATGCAAGAGTAGCTCTCTGCGTTGCAGTAAGACAAACTCTCAGAAATATTCTTGCTATGCTTAAAATAGATTGTCCTGAAAAAATGTAATAAATGTCATATCGGAGGCAGAAATAATATGAAAGTTCCCTTATTGCTTGATGGTGCAATAGAAAGCAATCTACGACAGTTCGGTCTTAGAAATGATGAATGTGTGTCGGAATGGATACTTGAAAATCAGGAAACTGTAAAATCAATGTATCAGAATTATGCTGAAAATGGCTGTAAAATTCTCTGTACACCTACTGCTTATTCAAACAGTATAAGACTAAAAAAATTCGGACTTGAAAAAGATACCATCAGAATAAATGAAAGCTTATGCGAACTTGTAAAGCCTTACTGCACAGACGGAATAAAAATGGCAGGGGTAATTTCAACTACAAATCATATTCCCGAACCTTTTGGAGACGCTGATTTTCTTAATCTTTTTTCAATATTCTCCGAACAGGCTGAAATACTCAAAAAATCGGGAGCTGATGTTCTTTGGGTACAGGCTATGACTTCACTGGCAGAAATGAGAATTGCAGTCCTTGCCTGTAAGGAAACGGGACTTCCTGTATATGCCTCTGTAACTCTTGAATCAGATGGCTGTACATCATCAGGAGCAAGTCCTCTTTCCTGCCTTATATGTGTACAGGCTCTCGGAGTTGAGGCTTTCGGATTTGAATACTGCGATTGTGAAATTATTACTGATACTCTTAAAGAAATTATGCCATATGCAGAAGTACCAATAATTGCAAGACCTGACGGCGGACTTGAAAACTTTAATGGGAATTATGATATTCCGACAGTGTCATTCGTTGAAAATGCTGTTAAATGTATTCAAAAAGGTGCGTCCCTCATAGGTGGAGGAGATGGCACTTCATATGAACATATAATGGCACTTTCAAGCAGTATTTCTGAAAATGATATTAAAGCTCCTGAATTTGAAAGGGATTATGATGATTGTCAGATAATAGCAGCAAATGCTTCACAGGCATTCTTTTTGAGTGCAGATTCCATTGAAATAAGTGAACCTTTGTTATGCTCTCAGGATATGGCTGATGAACTTCTTGAAATAAATTCAAGCAGTCTTGATGTAATAACCGTTGAATTACATAATTATGATGATGCATTTTTATTTTCTCAGAATGCAAATTTTGTTTCGCTTCCTGTTATGTTTACAACATCAAACAGACTTGCACTTGAATCTGCAATTATGTTTTATGACGGAAAAGCACTTATTGACAGCAATTGTGATATAGAACCGGAAATTCTTAAATATATTGAAAAAAAATATGGTGCTGTAATATATTGACACCCGAAAATAAAAGTTTTTGGTTTCGCTTTTTACAAAAAGCGATTGGTTTCCAAAGGCAAAGCCTTTGGTCGCTGTCGACAAGACAGCGAAAGAGGGGTTGCAGGGGA
>JAZKXQ010000317.1:0-8911 GCA_045611725.1 Oscillospiraceae bacterium | reverse complement strand
AGACCGCTTGGCCTCCGACTTGGCATTCCATTACCTTGACCCTTTTGCATATGCTGATATAGAGCATCTTCTTGAAATTGACAAAGATGAAAGAGCTGCATTTATTACTTCAATCAAGGAAAGAATTGCTGAACGCTTTAAAACTGAAACTTTTGTACAGCCTCCTAAGATTGACGGAAGAGTAAAAAGCATATATAGTATCTACAGAAAAACTTTTATGAACAACAAGAGCATTGATGAAATTTATGATAAATATGCAGTAAGAGTTATCGTTGCAAGTATTCCTGAATGTTATAATGTTTTAGGAGTAGTTCACGACCTTTTCAGACCTATTCCAAACAGATTTAAAGATTATATTTCTACTCCTAAATCAAATATGTATCAGTCGCTCCATACAACAGTTTTAGGACGTGAGGGAATACCTTTTGAAATTCAGATAAGAACCTGGGATATGCATTATACTGCCGAATATGGAATAGCAGCCCATTGGAAATATAAAGAGGGCAATAATGCTGCGTCCTCACATAAGATTGAAAAACGTCTTACCTGGGCGAGACAGGTTATAGAGGCTCAGAAAACTTCAGATGATGTTGAGGAAATTGTAAATATAATCAAGCACGACCTTGCTCCCGAAGATATTGTAGTATTTACTCCAAAAGGAGATACGATAACTCTGCCTATAGGAGCTACAATAATAGATTTTGCATACAGAATCCATACCCAGATTGGTCACAGAACTATGGGTGCTAAGGTTGACGGAAAAATGGTTCCTCTTGACTATGAGCTTAAAATGGGTGAGATTATCGAAATAATTACCTGTAAGAATACTTCAAGAGGTCCAAACCGTTCGTGGCTTGAAATAGCATTTACAAATGAGGCAAAATCAAAAATACGTTCCTGGTTCAAGCGTGAATGTCGCAATGAAAATATAGAACGTGGAAAGGCTGAACTTTACAGAGAATTTGAACATAATCAGATATATGTTCCCGAAGAAGATATGCCTGTTTTCCTTGCAGATGACCTTAAACGTCACAGCTGTCAGACTGTTGATGATTTCTATGCTTCAATAGGATATGGAGGAATTTTCGTTTCCAAAATAATTCCACGTCTTAAAATGGAGTATGAGAGGATTTATAAAAATGAGCAGAAAAAAGCAGAGCCTTTTGAATTTTCAGATACTAAGAAGTATAAGGAAAATATCATAGTTGATGGAACTGTTCACGGCTGTGCAGTCAGATATTCTCAATGCTGTAATCCTCTGCCCGGAGATGAAATAATAGGCTTTATTACAAGAGGACACGGAATTTCTGTTCATAAGAAAAATTGCATAAACTATCAATCAGCAGTTAAACAGATGAAAAATATGGAACGCTGGATAAATGTTCAGTGGCCTGAAACAATACACAATTTCTTCCTTGCTACAATAGAAATTGTTGCAGGGGATAGAATAGGACTGCTTGAGGAAGTTTTCAGAACTATGTCGGAGGCGAGAATACCTATACACAGCTCGTATTCTGGAAAACTTAAAAACGGAAATACAATAATGAAAGCTACAGTTGCAATATCAGGTAAAGAGCAACTTTCAAAGCTTGTTGCAAAGCTTAAAAAGCTTAAAGATGTTGTTTCTGTTTCAAGAATTTAATAAGGAGTATTTTTAATTTATGAAAGTAACTAAATTGAAACTTGGTATTATGATGCAGACAGGTTGCTATGTTGCAGAGCTTGAAAATAAAGAGGCAGTTGTGATTGATATAAATGATGAACCTGAAAAGCTTCTTGATTTCCTTGAAAAAAATAATCTGAAACTGAAAAAAATATTGCTTACACACGGGCATTTTGACCATATACTTGGAGTTGAGAAAGTCCGCAGGGAAACAGGTGCAGAGGTTTATATCCATACTCTTGACGCTTCTAAGCTTTCAGGCCTTAATGAAAATCTTGGTGCAGGTTTCGGAATAGCAGATTTTGAGCCTGTAAGCGAATTTAATGAAGTATCTGACGGAGATATAATAAAACAGGTCGAAACTGAATTTAAAGTAATGCATACTCCTGGTCATACTATGGGTGGAGTATGTTATATTGCAGAAGATTGCATATTTACAGGGGATACTCTTTTTAAAGGTTCTATGGGAAGAATTGATTTTCCCGATAGTAATTCTTCATTAATGCTTGAATCTTTGAAAAAATTAAAGAGTCTTGAAGGAAATTATAAGGTTTACCCTGGACATATGGGTGAAACAGAACTTGATAATGAAAGAAAAAATAATCCGTATATGAGGCAGTTGTAATGAAAATTTTATTTGATGGTCACGAATTTAAATATGAAATTGAAGCAATTGTAAAGCTTTTTATATTCGCTCAGCATTTTGAATTTGTTTATAATGCGAAAAGTCTGCCGGAAGAGGATTATATAGCCTCAAGACTGAAAAAATGCGGAAAAAATACTTATTTCTACACATATATCAGAATGAATGGTGTAACATATAGGAAATCAGCACATATAATAAACGATACGGAGAATTATAAAAATGAATGTGAACTTTCATTATGCCGTCTGATTTATGAGGGACTTGAAAAAATTACAGGAATTTCTCCCGAATGGGGAATGTTAACGGGAATAAGACCTGTAAGGCGTGTTTCAAAGATGATTGATGAAGGAATGAATAAAGAGGAAATATGTGAATTTCTTAATAAAAAATATAAGGTGAGCCGTAAAAAAACTTTGCTGTCGTATAATACGGCTGAAATACAAAAGCCTTTGCTTAAAGATATTCCACAAAATTCTATAAGTCTTTATGTTTCAGTGCCTTTTTGTCCTACAAGATGCAGTTACTGTTCATTCGTTTCACATTCTATGAAGTCTGCTTCAAAGCTTATCCCTGATTATGTGAGATTTCTTTGCAGAGAACTTGAAATTCTTGGGAAAATAGTTAAAGACCTTAATCTTTCTGTAAGGACAGTTTATTTCGGTGGAGGTACTCCTACATCTCTTTCAGCTTCAATGCTTGAAATTCTTATGAAAAAAGTAGCTGAATGTTTTGACCTTTCTGCTGTAACTGAATATAATATTGAAGCAGGAAGACCTGATACAATTACAGAAGATAAATTGAAAACAATAAAAAATATGGGAGCAACAAGAATTTCCATAAATCCTCAGACATTTAATGACAATGTACTTGAACATATCGGAAGGCATCATACCTCTGAACAGACCGTAAAGGCATTTGAACTTGCAAGAAAATGTGGATTTGATAATATAAATATGGATTTGATAGCTGGGTTGCCGTCTGATACAAATGAAAGCTTTGTTAAAACTGTTGATAAGGCTGTTGAACTTAATCCGGATAGTATAACAGTCCATACTCTTACAGTAAAGCGTTCAGCGTCACTTTTTGAAAAAGGAATTGACACTGATAATATATCTGTATCTGCAATGACTGAATATGCAATGCAGAAAATGTATGAAAATAAATATTATCCATATTATCTTTACAGGCAGAAAAATACCCTTGAAAATCTTGAGAATATAGGGTATTCAAGAAAAGGTAAGGAAAGCCTTTACAATATTTTTATAATGGAAGAAATTCAGACTATTTTAGGGGCAGGTTGTGCTGCTTCAACAAAGCTTGTAGCTCCCAATGGTAAAATAAAGCGTGTTCATAATTATAAATTCCCTTATGAATATGTTAATAAATTTGATGAATTAATGAAGAAGAAATCAGAAATAAATGATTTCTATAATCAGTTTTTTTAGGAGTGATTTTTAATGGCTAGTCTTGGTAATGTAAAGAAAACTGCTGAAAAATGTATGAATAAGGCAGTTTCAGCAGCAAATAATGCTTTTGAAGTATCTAAAAGATACGCTGAAAAAACTCAGGTAAATCAGAAGCTTACTTCAATGTATGAACGACTTGGAAAGGCATATTATATGCAGGAAACAGGTCAGAAAGATGAAAGTATGCTTATAAAAATGCTTATGAATCAGATTTCAGAAACCAATGAGGAATTGTCATCAGCACAGCAGAGATTTGATAAAGTAAGGTCAAAAAGATGTGCTTCGTGTGGAAAGAAAAATCCTGCAGGAAGTAAATTCTGCATAGAATGTGGAAATAAAATTGATTGCAAATAATGAGGAAGTACTATGTTAAAAAAAAATCAGATAGTTGAAATGACAATAACTGATATGACTTCCGAAGGCAATGGTGTGGGACATTATGACGGTATGGCTGTCTTTGTCCCATTTACCGCTGTAGGAGATAATCTTTCAGTTAAAATAGTAAAAGTAAATAAAAATTATGCATACGGAATAATAGACAGTATCCTTAATCCGTCTTCTGACAGAACAGAAACAGATTGTCAGGTATCGGGAAAATGTGGTGGCTGTCTTTTTCGTCATATAAAATACGAAGCAGAACTTAAAATAAAACAGAAAACTGTTTATGATGCTTTTACAAGAATAGGAAAGCTTAATCCTGTTTTTGAGGATATTCTTCCGTGTGAAAGTCGTAATTATTATAGAAATAAAGTTCAATATCCTGTATCTGAAATAAATGGTAAGGCTGTATGTGGCTTTTATGCAAGAAGAAGTCATAGGGTAGTGCCATTTACATCTTGCAGACTTCAGGAAAATATATTTGAAGATATAGCAAATGATATTATAAAATTTATAAATGATAATAATATTAAACCTTATAATGAAGAAACAAGGCAGGGGACAGTACGTCATATTTATCTTAGGAGAGGTTTTCACAGCGGTGAAGTTATGGTATGCCTTGTTGTTAAAAAAGATATATCCAATAAACTTAAAGTTATGAGTGAATATCTTGAAAATAAGTATGATAGTATTAAAAGTATTATGATGAATATAAATCCCGATAATACAAATGTTATTCTCGGAAAGAAAAGCAGACTTATTTCAGGAAATGAAACTATAAAAGATGTTATGTGCGGAAATATCATAGAACTTTCATTACATTCATTCTATCAGGTAAATACTGCACAGGCTGAAAAGCTTTATAAAATTGCTGAGAATTATGCACAGCTTAAAGGTGATGAATTGTTGCTTGATTTGTATTGCGGTGCAGGAACTATAGGACTTTCAATGGCTGATAAGGTTGAAAAGGTTATAGGGGTTGAGATAATTCCTCAGGCTATTGAGAATGCAAAAAGAAATGCAGAAATTAATGGAATAAAAAATACTGAATTTATATGCGGTGATGCAGGGGATATTGCTGTAAAACTTGCTGAAAGAAATACAGCTCCTGATGTCGTAATTCTTGACCCTCCAAGAAAAGGCTGTGACAAAATAACTCTTGATAATGTAGTTAAAATGTCACCTCAAAAAATAGTTATGATTTCCTGTAATCCTGCAACTGCGGCAAGAGATTGTCAGATACTTGACAGTATGGGATATAAAACTCTTAAAGTTCGTGCTGTTGATATGTTTGCAGGAACAGGTCACGTTGAGTGCGTAGTATTGATGTCGAGGATAGAAATTTAAAATATGAAAAATCCCATAGAATATATGGAGGCATATTAATGAGCAATAAAACTTTTATAAAAATAACAAAAAAGAATGAAATAGATGCAAATATAATCGTTGCTAATGTAATGACTATAACATTTATATTCTTTACATTTGTTTACATACTTAATCTTCTTGGAATATTCATTATAGATGCACTTCCTATGAATATTGCATATTTTACGGGAAGTGTATTTCTTCTTTTGCCAAAGCTTATAAATAAAGCGGCTGGAACTCAATCCAGTAAACTCAAATATATTTATGTAAGTCTTTCGGCTGCGTATCTTCTTGTAATAATCAGTGTACTTACATTTCACGTAGTACTTATGTATATTTATCCTATTGCCATAGCAGGTATTTACTTTTCGAAAAAAGTTACCCGTTTTTCCGCTATAATAACCTCTGTTGTTACAATTTCAGGTCAGATTATTTCATTTTTTATTGGACGTCCTGATGATAACTTTCCTGACCTTCAATCACTTGTGATTTATGGTATACTGCCAAGACTCATTGTTCTTATATGCCTTTCTGCACTTTTCGAGCATATAACAAAGAGAACTTCAGCACTTCTTGAAGAAGATGCAATAAATTATGAGAAACAGCTTGTTTATAGCCGAAATATGATTTATGGTTTCGCAACTCTTGTAGAAAATCGTGATGAAAATACTGGTGGACATATAAAGCGTACAAGCGTATATAGTAAACTTCTTGCAAGAAAACTTAAGGAAAAAGGTGTATACTCTGATGAAATAACCGAGGAGTTTATAAATTCTATGGCAATGGTAGCACCACTTCACGATATAGGAAAAATTGCTGTACCCGATAGTGTACTTTGTAAACCTGGCGGACTTACAGATGAGGAATTTGCAATTATGAAATCCCATTCTGCAAGAGGTGGTGAAATAATAAAGGAAACTTTTGCTGGAATAGAAGATGAGTACTTCAAGGCTATGGCATATGAAGTTGCTTGTTATCATCACGAAAAATGGAACGGGCGAGGCTATCCCGATGGACTTTCTGGTGAAGAAATCCCACTTTCAGCAAGAATAATGGCTGTTGCTGATGTGTTTGATGCTGTATCTGAAAAACGCTGTTATCGTGACGCTATGCCTCTTGACGAATGTTTTGCAATAATTTCCGAAGGTATAGGACGGGATTTTGACCCTGTTGTAGCAGAAACTTTTCTTGAATTGCGTGATGAAATAGCACATATAAAAGAAAAGGTGGATTTAAAGCTGGATAGTCAGAGAAAATAGAAAGGTTGTGTAGATTTTCTACACAACCTTTAGTTATAGTTATTAATAATTTCTTTATTCTATAAACTAAGCTTTTTTTCGGATAATTTTACTGTTATTATATAAAGAGCAACAGTAATTATAGTTGTAATTACTATATATGGCATAAGCTGTACATTAAGGAAAAGTTCAATTATTGATGAGCTTTCAGATGATGCAATAATATTATCCATAATCGCTTTTGAGTCAGGAAGAAGAAACATTGGAAGGAGTAATATTCCCCAAAAAATTATATTTGATATAATAGCTTTGAATTTCATTTCTGAAAAAATTGTAAGTTCAGCCATTTCTTTACAAAACATATTTATTAAAAATGATGTGAGAAGTAAAATCAAAAGAAATACAACAGCTAAAATATCAGAAACAGAAATTAATGAAATAAAATCAGTAATAATAAGAAACATATTTTCAGACATTAAATCATTGTTTACAAAAGGCATTTTTGCATTTATAGAAATAAAAATAAATTCTGCCAGAAGAAATACAGCTCCTGCAATAAAAGATGTTAATAATTTAGATGCGATTATTTTATTTGCGGAAGTCGGAGTCATAAAAATCATATAGCCTGTTTTGGCTTTTTGTGTAACATCAAGCTGGTAAATATACAGACTGTGTGACAAAATAAGAAAAGGTGATATAATAAACATCATTATAAAAAGACCCATAGAAAGAACATATAAAATTTCTATATTGGCAAGACAGCTTATAATATAAGCGATTTCCAATATTCCCAAAAGGGCAAATACTGAAACAACCTGCATTTTTGATTTCAGTATTTCGTGTTTTATAAGATTAAGCATTTACAATCTCCTCCATAACATCTTCAAAAGTGCTTCTTGCGTACATTTCACGGTAAAGGTCAGACATTGAATAGCCTTTGTTCATTCTTAAATCTTCAAGTTCACATTTAAAGGCGAGTTTTCCTTGTTTTACCATAATAGCTTTGTCGGTTATGCTTTCAAGTTCATCAAAAAGATGACTTGAAATTATTACTCCGGTTTCATCTGAAACAGATTTTATAATACTTTCTATTATCATATCTCGGGCAATAAGGTCAATGCCGTTTAATGGTTCATCAAGAAGGAGATATTCTGAATTTCTTGCAAGAGCAACAGATATTTTAAGCTTTGAAGCCATACCCGATGAAAGTTTATGTATTTTCATCTTCATATCAAGTTCCATAAATTTTATAAGCTTTCTGTATTTTTCAAAGTCAAAATCCTTGTAAAAATCTTTATGGTATTTGCCTATTTCTTCGATGCTCATACCCTTATAGAAATAAACTTCAGTAGGCATATATGTAACAAGTCCATTTGTTTTTTCGCTTACTGGCTTATCATTGACAGTGCATAATCCATTATCAAGCTTAACAAGTCCACAGGCAACTTTCATAAGTGTAGTTTTTCCGTGACCGTTAGGTGCTATAAGAGCAGTTACTTTTCCACGCTCAAAAGAAACATTCAATTCGTCAAGAGCGTTTTTGCCATTGTATGTTTTTACGGCATTTTTAAATTTAATCATATGAATACAACTCCTTTTTATTCTCCTCGATTATTTTAATTATTTCTTCTTTGGAATAATTAAGGGAATACATTTTCTCCATAAATTCCTTTACAATTGAATTTACCATTTCGGATTTTAATTCCGATACAAGATTTTCATTTTCACAGACAAAAGTTCCTATACCTCTTTTTGTATAGCAAACACCATCATTTTCAAGGTGCTTGTAAATTCTTTGTACAGTATTCGGATTAACTCTATACATAACAGCAAGTTCACCGTTTGATGGGAGTTTATCTCCTATATGTATTTTTCCGTTTACTATCTGTTTTTTTATATCGTCTGCAATCTGAATGTATATTGGCATATTATTATTAAATTCCAAGTACACCACCTCACTACTTAGATAGTACACTATTTATCTGATTTTGTCAAGAGTTTTAAAAAAATTTTTTAAATTTTTTATAATCCCTTGAAAAAAATATTTTTTTATGATATAATATATATCGTTGATAATGGAGATGTATCGAAGTGGTCATAACGAGAACGACTCGAAATCGTTTTGCCGGAAACGGCACGTGGGTTCGAATCC